>JAIXVM010000038.1 GCA_027482995.1 Hyphomonadaceae bacterium
CGCGGCCGCTTTGGCCTTAGCCACCGCCAGCGCGCGCCGTGCCCAAGCGGCGGCTTCCTCCGGATCATCCATCGCCGAGGATGGCAGGCTGACATAGCCCATGTCGATCGCTTCACCGGTGCTGGGCTTGGTCCAGATGAAGGGCGCACTGCCTTCTGCCTCGAGATCGGCGCGAAGTTTGGCATCCGTCTTCAGATAAACTGTGTCGTCGCCCAGCAGCGCGAACATCAGGCCGTCCCGGAACACGCCCGCGCCGCCGAACATGCGCCGTATGCTGACGGATCCCATTGGGGCGAAGAGTTCCGCAACGAACTCGTGGAAGGGGTCGGGCGGTTTGGCCATCATCTAGCCGGGCGGCAGGCCGAGCCGGTACACACCCTTGAACGTATCGGGATCCTCGACCGGCTTGCCCTTGCGATAGATCGCGATGGCGCCCGCCTTGTGCAGGCGGATCGCCTCGGCCCGAACATCCTTCAGCACACGCACGAAGTTTGCCGGACTGACAGCCTTGGCGGCATCTTCCGGCATGATCGTCTTGCCGGCACCTTTGGCCGCCGTCAGTTCAAGAATGGCGGCGCGGACCGGGTTCTTCGGCTCGTCACTCACCAGTCGATGGCCGAATAGACGAGCTGCTGGAACTGCATGCGCATCGGATAGGTCGAGGACGGCATCAGCTGCGTGGCCTGGATGGCGATCAACTCTTCTTCCGGATCAATCCAGAAGAAGGTCGAGGCGAGGCCGCCCCAGCTGAACGTGCCGTCGCTGCCCGGCTGATGGGTCTGCACGATGTCGGTGACGACCGAGCCGCCGAGTCCAAAGCCGACGCCGTCCGCCATCACTTCGGTAAAGGCCGAGCGGCCCATGCCGCGCATGGTCTGGCCATCCGGCAGATGGTTCTGGCGCATGAACTCCCAGGTCTTCGGACTGATGATGCGGGCGCCGTCGAGCGTGCCACCGCGCAGCAGCATCAGGGCGAAGCGGTGATAGTCGCGCATCGTGGAGGCGAGGCCGCCGCCGGCGTTCAGGAGATTCGGGCGTTTCGCATAGAGCTTCGAGGCGGCGCCCGCAGGATCCGCCAGCGTCGTCTCGCCGGTCTTCGCGTCTTTCTGGTAGCAGGCCATCAGGCGGTGGATCTTTTCGGGCGGAACCCAGAAGTCGGTGTCGTCCATGCCGAGCGGGCCGAAGATGCGCTCTTTGAAGAATTCGTCGAGCGGCTGGCCGGAGATAATTTCCACGAGCGCGCCGAGCACGTCGATCGAGTGGCTGTAGCGCCACTCCGTACCCGGAGAGAAAGCCAGCGGCAGCTGGCCAATCTGGCGGGCCATGTCCTGCAACGTGTCTTTCGGATGGCCGACCTTGTTGTTGCGGTAGATCTCGTCGGTCTCGTCCTGGAACAGGAAGCCATATGTGAGGCCGGACGTGTGCGTGACGAGGTCAAGCACGGTCATCTCGCGGTCTGGTTTGCGCAGTTTTGGCGCGGCAGCGGTGCCGCCATCCCAGACCATCGCGTTCTTGTATTCCGGGATGTAGCGGCTGACCGGATGGTCGAGGCGGATCTTGCAGTCTTCGAGCAGCATCATGATGGCCAGCGTCGTAATCGGCTTCGTCATCGAATAGATGCGGAAGATCGTCTCGGCACTGATCGCTTCCTTGCCGCCCATCTCGGTCGAGCCGGTATAGCTTTCGTGAGCGATTTCACCCGCGCGCGAGACGAGGAGGCCCATGCAGGGCACCTTGCCGGTGTCGATATAGTTGGTCTTGAAGTAGGCGGGCATGGCCGCGAGGCGGTCTGCGTTCAGGCCGACTTCGTGCGGGTCGGTGGGGTCGTGGTCGAACATCAGAGGTTTCCTGCTTTGGCGGCACGGGCGAGTTCGCGGGCGATGATGATCTGCTGGATCTGGCTCGTGCCTTCGTAGAGGCGGAAGATGCGGACGTCGCGGTAGAAGCGCTCGATGCCATAGTCGGTCACGTAACCCGCGCCGCCGAAGACCTGCACGGCGCGGTCGGCCACGCGGCCACACGCTTCGGTCGCGAACAGTTTGGCGGAGGAGGCCAGCATGGTGACGTCCTCGCCGGCATCGCGGCGGCGGGCGGCGTCGAGGATCATGCATTCGGCGGCGTAGGTTTCGGCCTGGCTGTCAGCGATCATCGCCTGGATCATCTGGTGTTCGAAGATCGGCTTGCCGAACTGTTTGCGCTCCAGCGCATAATTCACCATCTCGCGGATCAGGCGTTTGGAGACGCCGGTGGCGACCGCGGAGATGTGCAACCTGCCCTTGTCGAGCACGCTCATCGCAACCTTGAAGCCTTCGCCTTCCTTGGCGATCATGTTCGCGGCGGGCACGCGGGCGTTCTCGAAAATCACGTCGCAGATATGCGCGCCCTGCTGGCCCATCTTCTTCTCGGGCGTGCCAACGGAGAGACCGGGCGTGCCGCGCTCGACGATGAAGGCCGAGACGCCCTTGGCGCCCGGCTCGTTCGGATTCGTGCGTGCCATGACGGTAAAGAGATCCGCCTTGTTGGCATTGGTAATGTAGCGTTTGGTGCCGTTGAGAACGTAATGGTCACCGTCGCGGGTCGCCTTCGTCTTGAGGCCCGCCGCGTCCGAGCCGGCTTCCGGCTCGGTCAGCGCAAAGCTCGCGATCAGGTCACCGGACGCGACGCCCGGAAGCCATTTCGATTTCTGCGCTTCGGTACCGAAGAGAACCAGCGCCTGGCTGCCGATGCCGATATTCGTGCCGGCGACCGAGCGAAAAGCCGGAGACGTCTTGCCGAGCTCCATTGCGACGAGGCATTCGGTTTCCATGTCGAGGTCGAGCCCGCCATACTGTTCCGGCACCGCGATCCCGAACAGGCCGAGAGCCTTCATCTCGTCGACCACATGCTGCGGCACAGCATCTTCCTCGCCGACCTGGGCCTCGACCGGCACGCAAGTCTCGGTCACGAAGCGGCGCACCTGTTCAATCAGCGCGGCGCGGGTTTCGGCGTCAAAGGCCATGCGTTTCGTCTCCCGGACAGTGTTTTCGGGCGCACTTTATGCCCCAACGGCACGCTTGTCGAAGGGGTGCGTGGCGGTATGGTTGACGCAGCCAGAAAATGCCGGGGGAATGCATGCGGACGATGACGGTTCAGGACGGGGAGTTTGCGGGCTGGACGACCTGGCCGGACGAGCCGTTCGAGTATGAAACCGCCGGACCGTTCTATTTCCGGGTCGACGAAAAAGGCCCCGTCTCGGCTTTCCGGGCCGAGCGCAAGCACATGAATGCCGGCGGCGTCATGCATGGCGGCTGCCTGATGGCGTTCGCCGATTTCGCGCTGTTCGCCATTGCCCACGACGGCCTGCAGGGATCCTACGGCCTGACGGTCGCGTTCACGTCGGAATTCCTCGATGGACCGCTGGTCGGCGAATATGTCGAGGCGCGCGGCGAGATGCTCCGCGAAGGCGGCTCGCTCGTCTTCGTTCGCGGGATCGTCACCTCGAACGGACGGCCCTGTCTCAATTTTTCAGGCACAATCAAAAAACGGAGGAAACAACCATGAGCCAGCCCCCCTATGTGGAGCTTTCCCGCTCGATCAAAGGCAAGACAGCGCTGATCACCGGCGCCGCCAGCGGCATGGGCCGTGCCACCGCGCACCTCTTCGCGCGCGAAGGCGCCAATGTGGCCGTCACAGACCTCAAGCAGGCGAACGTCGATATCGTCGTCGAGGAGATTAAGGCGGCGGGCATCAAGCACGTAAAAGGCTGGGCGCTGGATGTGGGTGACGGCGCTGCGATCAAGCGCGTGGTCGATGAGGCGGCGGCACATTTCGGCGGTATGGATATTCTCGTGAACAATGCCGGCTTCGCCATTCCGGCGCAGGTGGGCGAGGAGTCTTATGAAGATAGCTGGGGTCCAAGCATCAACGTGATGCTGACCTCGCATCAGCGCGCGATCCGCGCGGCATTGCCCTACATGCGCAAGAACGGCTGGGGACGTATCGTCAACATCGCGTCCACCGAAGGCCTTGGCGCAACGCCCGGCAACTCGCCTTATGTGGCCGCCAAGCATGGCGTGATCGGCCTGACACGCGGGTTGGCGGTGGACCTGGGCCGTGAAGGCATCACGGTGAACTGCATCTGTCCCGGTCCGATCACCACTGGCATCACAGCGGGCATTCCGGACGAGCACAAGGAAATCTACGCCAAGCGCCGCGTGCCGCTACGCCGGTACGGGATCCCCGAGGAAGTGGCCAACATGACGCTATCACTCGTCCTGCCGGCGGCGAGCTTTCTCAACGGCGTCCACATTCCGGTCGATGGCGGGATGAACATCAAGAACGCCTGATCCGCGACGGGGGTGCGCCATGACCTATGAGACCGTCTTCAGCGCGATCAACATGTCGGTCCTGCCGGCCTGGTTCCTGCTGATCTTCCTGCCCCGGCTCGGACTGACGAAGCAGATCGTGCACTCGGGTTTCTATCCGCTGCTGCTCGGCGTGTTCTATCTGAGCGCTCTCGTCTGGTCGATCTCAAGCGGGGTGACCGGGGGCGAGGCGAACTTCACGTCGATTTCCGGTATCACGGCGATCTTCCAGTCGCCGCTCGGCGTGCTGGTCGGATGGTCCCACTATCTGGTGTTCGATCTGTTTGTCGGCGCCTGGATCGGTCGGGACAGCGCGCGCCGCGGCATGCCGCACCTTGCCGTGGCGCCGTGCCAGTTTTTCACTTTCCTGCTTGGCCCTTTCGGACTGCTCGCCTACCTCCTCCTGCGCATGGCGTTGCGCAAGGGCGGCCTGTCGCTGGACGAAACGCCCGCCTGATACCTGCGTTCAACCGGGGTCAAACGCCGCCCGGGCGGCCTCCGACTGGACGGAGCAGAGCGTGAGGTATTCCTTCGTTTCGGCGAGCGCCTGTTCGTGGCCCGGCGCCTTGGCGCCATGCGCGGCAAACAAGGCGTCGAGCTCTGCGATCCGCCCTGAGTCACAAAAGGCGCGGGCCAGGCGAGGTGTTGCGCGGCGCGACTGCGCAGGAATGGCGCTCAGGAACGCCGGGAACTCAGCCTGCAGGCGCGCCCAGGTATCTTCCCGGTGCTGAGGATTGCTCATCAGGCTTGAGGCGATCGACGAACTCGCTGCCCCGCCAAAGGCGCTCTCGAACATCAGGTCCCCGGCACGCCGTGCGAGGGCAGGATCGCCGACCGAGCCGATGGCGTCGGCGACAGCCTGTGTGAAGACCGCGTCGTCCAGGCGCCCGCGGGCGGCCAGAATTTTCTCGAACGCTTCACGGCCGCCCTCTTCGAAGGCGACGCGAAGGGCGGGGGCATAAAGATCGCTGGACAGGCCACCGGTGCCATCGAGCAGCGGCGCAAGACGGCGGCGCAGTTCGGCGCGCGCCTCCGGCATCTCAAGGGAAAGCGCGCGGAAACTCAGCATCCGGGCGTCCGCCTCGTCCCCCGAAGCGGGACGCGCGTCCAGCGTGGCGGCGATGTCGCTCAGCAGCGAGGCAGGCGCAGCGGCACCGGTCTGGCGAAGGAGACCATCGGCGGCGCGCAGGCCCGCCGCGAGGACCGTGGCATCGGGATGCGCGAGCGCCGACAGCAGGATGCCGAGATAGGCGGGGCCATTGATCGCGCCGGAATTGAAGGCGGCTTCCGCGCTGTCGAGGCTTGCCAGGGCTTCGGTGGCTGGCAGACCGGTAAATGCACCGCCAAGCGCGCGCCAGCCATCGGACGAGAGGCTGAAACGGTAATAACCAGCCCCTCGCGCATTCGGAATGATGGCCGCGGGGCAGCTGCGGCTTTCCAACCAAACAGAAGCTGTCTGCTCACGGAGCAAAGTACATGTCTCGCGGCGCTCGGCGCCCTCCATCCAGGCGACACAAACCGGCACCGTCCAGCGCGCCTCCGGATTGATTGAGGACCCGAGCGGTTTGTAGCGGCTCTGGCGAAGCGTCAGCTCCGGTTGGCCGTCACCACAGGTGACATCCGCCTCGATCAGCGGGACGCCCTGACGCGTGACAAAATCCCGGAACACGTCTCCGATGACCGGCTCGCCGGTGGCGTCGCCAATCGCGTCGTAGAAATCAGCGCTGCTGGCGTCGCCGTCTGCATAGCGGGCGATGTATCGGCCGAGCGCCGGCCGGAAGCGTTCGGGCGTGAAGTAATGATCCACCATGCGGATAATGGACTGGCCTTTGGAATAGGTAATCGCATCGTACGCGTTGCGGATATCCTCGTTGCGCCCGATCGGCGCGGCAACCGCGCGGGCACTCGCGAGACTGTCGAGCGCCATCGCCGTGAGACCGTCGGCGACAGCAGCGACTTCGTGCTCGCCGCCCGGCTCCATGACCGACAGTACAGCTGTTTCGCTCCAGACGGCGAAGCCTTCCTTCAGCCAGAGATCATCC
>JAIXVM010000123.1 GCA_027482995.1 Hyphomonadaceae bacterium
CCCGGACGTTTGCTGACACGACGATCCGACGCTTGGCATTCTCGCGGCTGATCTGGTTCGGCCCCATGACGATTTCCACGGCGGCCAGTTCGCTGAGCGGCAGGAAGGTGACGCCGTCGATGGTCTGGCGCGACACGGGAAGCGGGATCGGCAAGCGTTCGATCGCGGCCACGTCCTGGCGCAGCGATTCCGGGAAGCGGACGACGATGTCGAACCGGCGGTCGCCTTCGAACAGCTGACCGGCAACCGATCCCCCGAGGGCGGTAGAGACAACGCCCTGGACGTCCTCGATGCTGAGGCCGTACCGCGCCAGCGCGTCGCGGTCCGGGATCACCGACAGCATTGGCAGGCCCGTGACCTGTTCGATCTTGAGGTCCCGCGCACCGGCAACCGAAGAGGCTGCCGCCTCGACCTGTTCGGCCGTTTCGAGAAGGACATCGAGATCGTCGCCGTAGATTTTCACGGCCACATCGCTACGCACGCCCGAGATCAGCTCATTGAAGCGCATCTGGATCGGTTGCGTGAACTCATAGTTGTTGCCGGGGACAGTCTCGGCGGCGGCCTGCATTTCGGCGACAAGCTCGTCCTTAGACTTCTTCGGGTCCGGCCATTCCTTGCGGGGCTTCAGCATGACGAACGTGTCGGCGACGCTCGGCGGCATTGGGTCGGTCGCGATCTCCGGTGTCCCGATCTTGGCGAAGACGCGCTCGACTTCAGGAAACTGTTTGAGCCGCTTTTCAAGCTGCGACTGCATGTCGATGGACTGGGTCAGGCTGGTACCCGGAATCCGCATCGCATGCAGCGCGACATCGCCTTCATCGAGGTTTGGAATGAACTCCGAACCCAGACGGGTGGCGCCGAACCCCGCGATACCCGCCAGGAGCACCGCCGCGATCACCGGCACGGCCGGGAAGCGGATGGCGGCGTCGAGGGCGGGCCGATAAGCGAAGGCGGCGCCGCGCATGACGGTGCTTTCCTTCTCCTTGACCTTGTCGGTGATCAGGAGCGCGACGGCGGCTGGCACGAAGGTCAGCGACAGGATCAAGGCGGCGGTCAGCGCCAGCACCACCGTGAAAGCCATCGGGTGGAACATCTTCCCTTCGACGCCGGTGAGCGCGAAGATCGGGAGATAGACAACTGTGATGATGATGATGCCAAAGATCGAGGGCTTGATGACCTCGGCGGACGCTTCGGCGGCCAGGTTGAAGCGTTCTTCCTGCGTCAGCAGGCGGCCAAGCGAATGCTGCGCCATGCCGAAACGCCTGAGGCAGTTTTCGACAATGATGACGGCTCCGTCCACGATGAGGCCGAAGTCGAGCGCGCCAAGACTCATCAGGTTGCCCGACACCTTGTTCTCGACCATGCCGGTGATCGTCATCAGCATCGAGAGTGGAATCACGAGCGCCGTGAGGATGGCGGCGCGGATGTTTCCGAGCAGAAGGAACAGGATGACGATGACGAGGAGTGCGCCCTCGACGAGGTTTTTCTCGACGGTCGAAATGGTCCGGTCCACGAGCAGGGTCCGGTCATAGACGGTCGTCAGCGTAACGCCGTCCGGCAGGCTGGGCCGGATGGCATCAATCCGGGCATCGACAGCTTGCGAGACGGTCCGGCTGTTTTCGCCGACCAGCATGAACGCCGTACCCAGAACGATCTCCTCACCGTCCTGCGTGGCAGCGCCGGTGCGCAATTCCTTTCCGAGCTCCACCGACGCAATATCGGAAATGCGGATCGGAACCGAGCCGTCATCGGCGACCACGATCCCGCGCAGGTCGTCGAGCGTTGCGGCCTGACCCGGTATGCGCACCAGGTTCTGTTCGCCGTTGCGCTCGATATAGCCGGCGCCGGCGTTCGAATTGTTGCGCTCCAGCGCTGACATGATGTCGTCCAGCGTCAGTCCGAACGCGGCCATGGCTGCCGGATCGGGGACAACGTGAATCTCCTTCTTGAACCCGCCGATCGTGTTGACTTCGGTGACGCCCTTCACGCCGCGCAGCTGGGGCAGCACGACCCAGTCGTTCAGCGTGCGCAGGTCCATCGCGGTCCACGGCTCGCCTTCAGGGCTGAGCGCGCCGGGCACGGGCGACAGCACATACATGTAGATTTCGCCGAGACCGGTCGAGATCGGGCCAAGTTCGGGCGTGATACCCGGCGGCAAGGCTTCGCGGGCCGACTGGATACGCTCGGAGACGAGCTGGCGCGCGCGGAAGATGTCGGTGCCTTCTTCAAAGACCACGGTGACTTGGCTGAGGCCATAGCGCGAGAGTGAGCGCGAATAGTCGAGACCGGGCAGTCCCGCGATCGCGGTTTCAATCGGGAAGGTGATGCGCTGTTCGGCTTCGAGCGGCGAATAACCCGGTGCCTCGGAGTTGATTTGAACTTGCACGTTCGTGATGTCGGGAACGGCATCGATGGGCAGGCGCTGGAAGTTGTAGATGCCGAGGGCGGCGAGACCGAACACGCAGGCGAGCACGACCCAGCGTTGGCTGATCGAGAAGCGGATGATTTTTTCAAACATGGGTCAGCGTCCTAGTGGTCGTGGCCGGCGCCGGACTTGTCGATGTCCGCTTTGATCAGGAACGAGTTTTCGGTGACGTAAGTCTCCCCGGGTGCGATGCCGCTGAGGACTTCGACGATGTCGCCGTCTCGCCGGCCAAGTTCGAGCATCCGGACTTCGTAGGTCTCGCCATGCTTGGCGAATACGACTGTGAAGTCCCGAAAGCGCTGCAGGCCGCTTTCACGCACCGCAAGCGGCACCTCAGTTTCCGACGTGTCGACCGCCGCCGTCACTCTTGTACCCGGCCGGAAACCAGCATCGCGCGGCAGGATCACTCGGGCGATCAAGGACTGCGTGCCCGCCTCGGCGAGGGGCAGGAAGCTGTCGATTTCACCGCGTGCGGTGAGGTCGCCTCCGGCCAGCTGGACTGTGACGCCCTGGCCGGGTTTGATGCGGCTCGCATCCTTGGGGAACACGTGAAGCTCGGCTTGTGCGGCGCTCAGGTCGCCGATTACGAAAAGCGGTTCGCTCCCCGCCACATCGCCCGCATTCGTGCGCCGTTCTAGGATGGTACCTGAGATCGGTGCGCGAACGGAATAGGTTTGCAGGCTGCTTGAGCTTTCGACCTCTGCGAGCGTGTCGCCCTTGCTCACCGTATCGCCGACCGTTCGCGAGACCCGGACCACGCGGCCCGGATAGACGGCGCGGACATCTGCACGGGCCGAGGGTGTCAGCTGTACGGTGCCGGAGAGCTCGACCCGCTCACGGATCATCGCAGGCCCCGCCTGTTCCGCTTTCACACCGGCTTCAGCGGCAATGGCGTCCGTGATGGTTGTCCGGCCTTCATAGGATTCGTATTCCCAGCTGAACGTTTTGCCAGCATGCGAAGCGGCGACTTCGACATCGAACGAGTGTGGCTCTTCCACCACCTGGTCGCTCTTCAGATAGTCTGTTTCAGGCTTGAAGCTGAACACATCCTTCTGGCCGCCAAGGCGCGATACAGTGACTTTCAAGTCCACCGTGGACGGATCGACCGGTTTGCCTTCCGAAGTCGGGTAGATGCGATATTGCGGCTCAACGCCCGTCTCGAAGATAGTAACTTCAAGCGCGAATGTGCCGTCTTCCAGAAGCCGGCCGCCATGCGGGCCTTCCTCGGACGCGCCGTCCTCGTGGCCATGCTCGTCGTCCCCATGCCCATCGTCTTCGGCGTGCCCTTCCTCTTCGGCGTGACCGTCGTCTTCCGAGTGTTCGTGTGCGTCGGCCGCCGTTTCCGACGAGGCGCCGCAGGCGGCAAGAAAGCCGGTCAGCAGCAGCGCGGCGAGACCGTAGGTGAACGGATGGAGGGTGCGGGTCATGGGGTGGTCTCCTGAACGGTGGCCGGAAGGTTGCGGGCCTGGAGCCTCGCAAGCGCTGCTTCGGCGAGATGGAAGGTACGAAGGAAATCGAGGCGCTGTTCGCGAAGATCGAACAGCAGTCTCTGGGCATCGAGAACGTCGAGATAGGAGAAGGCGCCGCGCGCATAGCCGTCATTGGCGAGGCTGACCGCGCGTTCGGCCTCCGGAATGGGGCCTGCCTCCAGCCGTGCGAGCGCGTCCTTGGCGCCGAGCGCGGTGCGTTCGAGGAGGGCGGTTTCGCGCAGCAGGGTCTGGCGCAAGGCGTCGGCTTCGGCTTCGATCTGGCGAGCTTGTGCGCCCGCCTGCTGGGCGTAAGGCGCCGCGCGTTTCGGGGCGCCGAGCGGCACGGATATGCCGCCCACGACACCCAGGCTTTCGTCGGTGCCGAACTTGCGCACCCCCGCGCTCCAGGTCACGTCCGGCACGCGCTCTGCCTCGGCGAGGCGAATGGCGGCCTCCGCCTTACGTCGCTCGGCTTCAATCCGGCCCAGTTCTGGCGAAGTGCCAATATCGAGTGAGTGCTCGACGTGTGCGCCATCGGGAGAGAAGCTGCACAGGTCCACGGCGAAATCGGCTGGGCCCGCCCAGAAATCGGCAAGGGCTGCGCGAAGCCGATCAGCGTCCTGCTTGAGGCGGGCGAGCTCACCTTCCGCAATCAGCGCATCGGCTGAGGCGCGTGAGCCGGCGAGCAGCGGATCGCGCGCAGCCTTGACACGTTTGGAGATAAGTTCTTCCGCTGCACGGGCCGCATCAAGGCGCGCCTGCGCGAGAGATGCCCTCTCCTGGGTCAACGCAAGATCGACATAGAGCGACTGGATTTCGAAGGCTATGTCCGCCCGGCTGATGTCCACGCCCGCTTCGGCGATCTCAACGCTGCGCTCGGCGAGCTGGGACCGCGCGTCCCGCTTGCCGCCGCGCTCCCAGACGCGGCTGAACGTACCGGTGACTTCCAGGTTTTCGACCTCGGCAGCGATGCCGGTGCCGGGGAAGTTCTCGAACTCAAGGCTCACGCTATCGGACGGCCTCAAGGCCGCGATTGCGCGCTCGGTCCGCGCCGAGGCTACGGCCGCTCGGGCGGCGTCTGGCCGTAGGTCACTCTCCAGCGCCTTGGCGATCGCCTGATCCAGCGAGAGGTGCGCGATTTGCGCATCCGCATCACGGGGGCAGCTTTGGGCAAACCCGGGCGCAAAGCCCAAGGCCACAACGAGCGCGCCGGACGCGCTCAGAAATTTGGGTATCATGGTTCAGACCCGTCCCTTGTCGATTGCGTTCAAAGGGCCCGTGCGCGCTCAAGCGCTCGGACCCGCGAAGCGATCAGACGCGGGGTGGGCGTTCTAGGGGAAAGGCGATGCCGAACCGCCGATGCTCATCTGCGCCCCTAACGAAGACAGAGCTACCAGCCTCAACCGGAGACCAGGCCGAGGGGGCGGGAACGGTCATCGATACATGGCAGGTCCCATGCGAGTGGACGTCATGTTCATGTGACAGCGGTTCGCGATCACCTGATAGATCGGCGGCGTCTTCCGCCTGATGATAGGCTGCGCAGCCGTGATCAAGATGCGGGTCGCACACCGGCTCTGCGCTCGCTGGCACCGCCAGAAAAGCAATTGCTGCAAGCAGCAATGCAAGGCGCCGACCCAAGAGGAACAAGATTGTTCTCATGCGTCTTGTTTATGCTGGTTCTGCTGCAAAGTCATTAATCCGATGAAGGCAGATTGCCGCGCAATCTGGTTAACTCCGGCATGATGCCTTCATATCGGAACACCATGGCCGTGTTGCGGAAACGCTGCATCAATGACCGCTACCGGCGAAGTCCCGCCTGGCAGCGGAGGAGGCGTCGGACGGCACGATTGGATTAACCCAGC
>JAIXVM010000109.1 GCA_027482995.1 Hyphomonadaceae bacterium
GAACCGCCTCCGCCGCTTGCCGCAGCCGTCCAGTCCGATTATTCCATCCCGCATGATGCGTTTTGTGTTCGTGACTTTCGCCGCGCTGGCCTTCCTGGCCCAGCTTGCCTTTGCCCAGCTGGCCACGGCCCCGCTGACGATCAAATCCGATGATGCCTCGCACAAGTTCACGGTCGAGGTCGCCAACACGCCAGAAGCCATCACCCAAGGGCTGATGTTCCGCGATAGCCTGGGCGCCGATGCCGGCATGCTGTTTGACTTTGGACAGGTGCGCCCCGCCAGCATGTGGATGAAGAACACGCTGATCCCGCTCGACATGCTGTTCATCGACGCGGACGGGCAGGTGATCGCCATCGCGCGCAACACCGTCCCGGGCTCGTTGCGCTCGCTCGGTCCCGGCGTGCCGGTCCGGGCTGTGCTCGAGATTGGCGGCGGCCGCGCCAAGGCGCTCGGCATCACGCCGGGCGACACCGTGCAGCACCCGATCTTCGGAAACGTGGGTGGCTGACTCCGCCTCGCCTGACCGCGCGCCGCGACGTGGATTCGCGATCACACCCTCGCGCGGCAAGTTCACCATCCATAACGGCCCCAGCTATCGCGCGGTCGCCGAAGGCGATATCCGCACCGGCCTCTGGGTGCTCGACCGCCACTGCAACGGCATGGGCTTCCTGCATGGCGGCATGGTCTGCGCCTTTGCAGACAGCGCACTTGCCTGGGCTGTCTGGTCCGCCACGAACAAGATGTCGGTCACAATCAAGCTGACCATGGAGTTCATGGAAATCGCCCGCGAAGGCGAGTGGATCGAAGCGCACCCTGTCGTCACCGCCGTCGATGGCGACTTCGTGCACGTCACGGCCCGGATCGTGAAGGAAGACGGCGCCCTGGCCGCCCGAGCCGACGCGGTCTTCCGCACCGTGCGCCGCGGACCTTCGGCAAAAGCCTAAAGCCCGAGTTCCTTCAGCGCGAATTCCTTGATCGACTTGTAGTCGGCTTTGCCGTTCGGCGCGCGCCCAAGGTTCTCCTTGAACAGGATGCGTTTCGGCGCCTTGTAGCGCGCGAGCTTGCTCTGGATGAACGCGCGCAGCTCGTC
Source organism: Hyphomonadaceae bacterium (assembly GCA_027482995.1). Lineage (GTDB taxonomy): Bacteria > Pseudomonadota > Alphaproteobacteria > Caulobacterales > Hyphomonadaceae > Hyphomonas. The sequence goes on from JAIXVM010000109.1 coordinate 1,091, forward strand.
CTCGGACACCTCGCGCTCCAGCGACACGACCGCCGTCACCGCCTGTCCCCACTTGTCGTCCGGCACGCCGACGACCAGCGCATCGCGTACCGCGCCATGAGACTTCAGCGCCTCTTCCACTTCCTCCGGATATACTTTCTCGCCCGCCGTATTGATGCAGTTCGAGCCGCGTCCGAGCAGTGTGATCGAGCCATCGGCTTCCACCGTGCACCAGTCGCCCGGGATCGCGTAGCGCATGCCGCCAATCGTCTTGTAGGTCTTCGCGGTCTTCTCGGGATCCTTGTAGTAACCGAGTGGTACCGCGCCGCCGCGGGCAATGAAGCCCGGTTCGCCGCTGCCGGGCAGCACTTCGCGGTCATCCTCGGTGAACACCTTGCAGCTGACACCGATCTCGAATTTTGAGGTCTGCGTGCCACCATCCGCGGTGGTGATCGACGAGCCGAACCCGACCGCTTCGGACGCGCCGAAACTGTCCGTCAGCGCCGTCTGCGGAATATGCCGGAGCAGGCCTTGTTTCACTTCGGCGCTCCACATCACGCCGGAGGATACGATGTTCAGGACACTGGACAGGTTCCAGCGGCCGGGATTTTCGTCCAGCGTCTGAAGCATCGGCTTGGCAAAGGCGTCGCCCACGATGGCCATCGACGTGACGCCGTTTGCCTGCACCGTATCCCAAAGGTTCACCGGGCTGAACTTCGCTTTCTCGGACAAGGTAACCACCGCGCCGCCATTCAGCATTGCGCCCATCGCCGTGAACCAACCGGTGCCGTGCATCAGCGGGCAGGCGGGCAGCTGGCGCGAGAAGCGGCCAACGGTCAGCGCGTTCTGGACATGCTCGTCCATCGTCTCGGGCACCGGCAGGCCCATCTTGCGCACGCCCTCCATGCTGGCTTCGCGCCAGATGTTGTGTGTCCACATCACGCCCTTCGGCAGGCCGGTGGTGCCACCTGTGTAGAGAAGGAACATCTCGTCGCCGGAACGCTTTCCCGTAATCGTGGACGCGTCCCCAGTCGTCGCAAGTTTCTCGTAGTCCTGCGCGAACGGCGCCGTCGCGCCGCCGCCAATCTGCACCCAGGCCACAACGCGGGGCAGGCGCTGGCGCACCCGTTCTACCTCGGCCATGAACTCCACATCGAAGAACACGACCGTCGAGTCCGAGTTGTCGATGATGTAGACCAGCTCGTCATCGAGATAGCGGTAGTTGACGTTCACCGGCGAGAGGCTCGCTTTGAAGCAGCCCGCCATCGCTTCCATGTATTCCGGCTGGTTGCGCATGTAGAAGCCGGCCTTGTCGCCGGACTTTGCGCCAAGATGGATGAGCGCGCGCGCGAGGCGGTTGGTGCGGGCGGTGAACTCCGGCCAGTAAATCTTGCGGTCCCCATGCGCGAGCGCCAGGTCATCGGGGCCAAGCGCCGCGCCAACGGCATCCAGCATATCGCCGAAATTCCAGTCCATCGTTTCCTCCGCCGGTTTGTTTTTCCGGATGCTACGAAGGTGGGCCTGCTCCCGCAATGATGACCCAAAGGAAACGGCCCCCCGGATATCTCCGGAGGGCCGCAATTGTCGTCGGTAGGCGAGGGGGTTGGACTTAGAAGTCCATACCGCCCATGCCGCCCATGCCGCCGCCCATGCCACCGCCGCCGCCGGCCGAGTCTTTCTTCGGTGCGTCGGCAATGCCGGCTTCCGTCGTGATCAGCAGGCTGGCCACCGAAGCGGCGTTCTGGAGGGCCGAACGGACCACCTTCACCGGGTCGATGACGCCCATGGCAACGAGGTCACCATACTCTTCGGTCTGGGCGTTGAAGCCGTAGGAGCGGGCTTTGTTCTGGAGGATCGTGTTCACGACCACCGAACCTTCAACACCTGCGTTTTCGGCGATCTGGCGGATCGGCGCTTCGAGCGCTTTGCGCACGATGTCGATACCGGCTTTTTCGTCGTCGTTCAGGCCGACCACGCCGATGTTCTTCGACGCGCGCAGCAGAGCCACGCCGCCGCCCGGAACGATGCCTTCTTCGACAGCCGCGCGGGTTGCGTTGAGCGCGTCATCGACGCGGTCTTTCTTCTCTTTCACTTCGATCTCGGTGGCGCCGCCAACCTTGATCACAGCCACGCCGCCGGCCAGCTTCGCGAGACGCTCTTGCAGCTTCTCCTTGTCATAGTCGGAGCTCGTGTCTTCGATCTGCTTGCGGATCTGACCCACGCGGGCTTCGATCTCTTTCTTCTTGCCGGCACCGTCGACGATCGTCGTGTTGTCCTTGTCGATGGTGACGCGCTTGGCTTTGCCGAGCATGTCCATCGAGACGTTCTCGAGCTTGATGCCGAGGTCTTCGGAGATGACCTGGCCACCCGTCAGGACAGCGATGTCCTGCAGCATGGCCTTGCGGCGGTCGCCGAAGCCCGGAGCTTTGACGGCTGCGATGCGCAGGCCGCCGCGCAGCTTGTTGACCACGAGGGTTGCGAGGGCTTCGCCATCGACATCTTCAGCGATGATCAGCAGCGGCTTCTGCGACTGGACCACGGCTTCGAGGATCGGCAGCAGCGGCTGCAGGCTCGACAGCTTGGACTCGTGCAGGAGGATCAGCGGATCATCCAGTTCAACGGCCATCTTGTCGGCGTTGGTGATGAAGTACGGGCTGATATAGCCGCGGTCGAACTGCATGCCTTCGACAACGTCGAGTTCGGTGTCAGCCGACTTGGCTTCTTCAACCGTGATGACGCCTTCGTTGCCGACTTTCGCCATCGCCTGGGCGATCATCTCGCCGATTTCGCGCTGACCGTTCGCCGAGATGGTGCCGACCTGGGCGATCTCTTCGTTGGTCTTCACTTTCTTGGCGTGGTGGGCGAGGTCGGAGACGACTTCGGTCACGGCTTTGTCGATACCGCGCTTAAGGTCCATCGGGTTCATGCCCGCGGCCACGCGCTTCATGCCTTCACGGACGATCGCCTGGGCGAGAACCGTGGCGGTCGTGGTGCCGTCGCCGGCGGTGTCGTTGGCTTTCGATGCCACTTCGCGGAGCATCTGGGCGCCCATGTTCTCGAGCTTGTCTTCGAGCTCGATCTCTTTGGCGACGGTGACGCCGTCTTTCGTGGTGCGGGGTGCGCCGAACGACTTCTCGATCACGACGTTACGGCCTTTCGGGCCAAGCGTGACTTTCACGGCGTTGGCCAGGATATCGACGCCGCGGAGCATTTTCTCGCGGGCGTCAGATCCGAAAACAACAATCTTTGCTGCCATTGTGAGTTACCTCTTTGATTGGTTGGGAAAAGGAAAGGGGGCGGAGAACTTACTTCTCCAGGACGCCCATGATGTCGCTTTCCTTCATGATCAGCAGCTCTTCGCCGTCGATCGTGACTTCAGTGCCGGACCACTTGCCGAACAGCACGCGGTCTTTCGGTTTCACGTCCAGGGGGACGATCTCGTTGTCGTCGCCGCGGGCACCTTTGCCGACGGCCACCACGATGCCCTCCTGGGGCTTCTCTTTCGCGGTGTCGGGGATGATGATCCCGCCTTTGGATTTCTCTTCTTCCTTGACGCGGCGCACAACGACGCGGTCATGCAGGGGGCGAAGTTTCATTCTGACTGCCTCTTCGATCATGATGTATCCTCGGGTCATTGGGTTGATGTTGGTCGCAAGCAGAGGGGAGCGCCCACGTTTAGCACTCACCCGAGTAGACTGCTAACGATGGCTGGCAAATAGTGAGTCCGTCGCTTCGCGTCAACGGGGAAACAGTGAAGTTTCTGCGTCGAAGCGCTCTGGCAGCACTCAGATGGAAAACTGCTAACACATTGAAATGATTGCATATTCATAAAAGTTTCATAACCATGTCTCCAATCTCGGACTTGCCGGTTCGAGATGAAAGGAGACCTGCATGACTGTTGACCGCGATTTCGTGTCCCGCCTCCAGGGCGGCGGCCTGATCACCACCGAGATCCTGTACTTCCTCCCGGACCACAAAACCCTGCTTCAGAGCTTCGTCTGGCAGACCATCGACACCGCCCCGAAGTTTCCGCGCCTGCACGCCTTCCTTGATCACTGGCGCCAGGAGATTGAAGCGGTCATCCATTCGATCCGGGTGGCGCATTCCGACTGGATCGGCCCGGCCGAGCTGCGCGCCATCGATGGCCGCTGGGTCCTGAACTGACGCCAAACGCCCAACGCGGTTAATGCAGTCTCACCACGCGGCCACCAAATCGCAGGCGCCACTGAGCATCGCCGCAACGTTCGTTCGCTAAAAATGAGCCTCCTAAAAGGGGGTCTCAGGATGAGCACCAATACTCGCGACATGATGTCGTCTGCACGTTACTTCACGCTGGTCTGCGTTTCCGCACTGGCGATTTCCTTCATCGTTTCCCTGATCGTGTTCCATCTCGGTCTTCCGATCCGGGTGGAGGACTATATCCGGCTGAACCTGTTCGTGACGGCCTGTATCGCCATCCCGACCGCGATCATCGCTACGCTCCACGATTTTCGGACCCGCAATTACCAGCGCCGGCTCGAAGAGCTCGCCTGGACAGATGAGCTGACCGGCCTGCTGAACCGCCGCTTCTTCGTTCGCGCCGCCGACGAGGAATCCGTCCGCATGCGCCGGACCCGCAAGACGGCGGCCCTCGCGATCTTCGATCTCGACTTCTTCAAGCAGGTCAACGACCGCTACGGCCACGCCGCCGGCGACCGAGTCCTGAAGTCGATTGCCCAGATCGCCCATGCCGAACTTCGCGGCCCGTTCGACAAGCTCGGCCGCTGGGGCGGCGAGGAATTCGTCGTCCTGCTCAGCGATGTTTCGCCCGACACCGCCCGCATCGTTTGCGAACGCCTGCGCAACCGGATCCAGTCCGCCACGATCGAGGCCGGCGGGCGCCAGATCGGCGTGTCCGCCAGCTTCGGCTTCTGCCTTCTCGAGGCCGGCGCCGATGTCAGCCTCGCCCTCGAAGCCGCAGACCACGCGCTCTACGAGGCCAAGCGTCTCGGTCGCAACCGGGTTGAGTCGGCGGAGTATCCGGGCATCGTTGTCCAGAACGTGTCGGAGTTTCCGAAACGCACCGTAGACCGTAAAGTGGTCGTCCCGGCCGCAGACACTGCCGAGCTGGCCGAGCCGCTCGAGGCAGGCGTTCCGGACGCGGAGCCATCCCGGCGCAAGGCCGCGTCGCGCGCAGCGCGGTAAGGCGCCGGCCCGTTCGCTTGCGAACCGGCTGATTTCCTGATTGGACAGGGCGCTGAGCCTGGAGTTCAGCCCATGTCCATTCCGCCGCGTTCCGGTCCATTGACCGGCCTTCGCCTGATCGAACTCGGTCAGCTCATCGCCGGTCCGTTCTGTGGCCAGATCTTCGCGGACATGGGCGCCGACGTGATCAAGATCGAGCCGCCGGGGCAGGGCGATCCCTTGCGCGAATGGGGCCGCGAGGGATTTCCGCTCTGGTGGTCCGTCGTTGCCCGCGGCAAGCTCTGCATCACCGCCAACCTGCGCGAGGCGGAGGGGCAGGACCTCGTCCGCCGCCTCGTCGCCGAGGCGGATTTCCTCGTCGAGAACTTCCGCCCCGGCACGCTCGAGAAATGGGGCCTCGGCTATGACGCCCTGAAGGCGGTCAACCCGCGCCTGATCATGGTGCGGGTGTCCGGGTACGGACAAACCGGCCCCTATGCCAGCCGCGCGGGCTATGCGTCGGTAGGTGAGGCGATGGGCGGCCTGCGCTATGTGATGGGCGAAGCAGACCGCGTGCCGTCCCGCGCCGGCATCTCGCTCGGCGACAGTCTCGCCGGCCTGCACGCCGCCCTCGGCGCGCTCGCCGCGCTGCACCATCGCGAGAAGACCGGCGAGGGCCAGGTCATCGACGCGACGATCTACGAATCCGTTCTCGCGGTCATGGAAGGCCTCGTCCCCGAATACCAGATCGAAGGCTACACGCGCGAGCGCACAGGCTCCTTCCTGCCGGGCATCGCCCCCTCGAATATCTATCCGGGGTCGGATGGTATGGTCGTCATCGCCGCCAACCAGGACACGGTCTTCGCCCGTCTGTGCGACGCCATGGGCCAGCCAGGCCTGAAAGATCATCCGGACTACCGCACGCATACCCTCAGGGGCCAGAATCAGGCCGCCCTCGACGCCCTGATCGGCGAATGGTCGCGGGCCCGCACGATCGACGAGATCGAACGCCTGATGATCGAGAACGGCGTACCCGTCGGCAAGGTCTACCGCGCAACCGACATGCTGACCGATCCCCACTTTGCCGCCCGCGATACGATCATCGAAGTCCCCAGCGAGCGCTGGCCCGGCATTCGCCAGCAAAACGTCTTCCCGAAATTTTCCGCCACGCCGGGGCAGGTCCGCTGGGCCGGCCCCGATACACTGGGCTCGCACACCGAAGAAGTCCTCACGGAGCTCCTGAACCTGACGCCCGACCAGATCGCGAAGCTCCGGGCGAGCGGGATCGTATGAGGCCACTTGTGCCTACAAAATCCGCGCCCCGGAAAACAAAATTCCGAGCCCCATCAAGCGCTTGTAAAATACTTCCCCGAAGCTTGCGCACCCCCTCCGCATGCGGAGGTATACTTCGCGCATGCCGACGCTCAGCGCCCTCCGCAGCAGCCCCCACTTTGCGCCCCCGTTCGCGCATGTGTTCGTGCTGTGCTGGCCGATCCTCGTCTGGCAGATCAACCGCCTGTTCAGCTGGTCGCGCCGCGAAGGCTACCCGAACATCCTCTACAGCGTCAGCCGCTGGGGCTTCATCACCATCGTCTATCTCGGCGACCGGCAAGACCCGGACGCCTACAAACCGTTCCCGCGCATCTTCCGTCCTCTGACGGATCCGAGCTACGCGAGTGACCTGCCGGCCTGTCTCGCCACGGGCGAGATACTCACGGCTGTCTCCATCCTCGCCGACGAAGTGGGTGGAGGTAGCTCGCGTCTCTGGCGCGAGTCGGAGGGGGCTCTGCTCTCACAACTCATCAACACCAGCTAGTATCCTGTCATCCCGGCTTCCGCCGGGATGACAAGAATCAAAGCAAACTCAAACCCCGGCCAGCCCCCGCTGTGTCCGGCCCTTTGTGCTGCGCGCTATCTGGCGGTCAGCCCGCCATCCACAATGTGCTCCTGACCTGTCGAAAAGCTCGACGCATCGGACGCGAGGAACAGGATCAGCTCGGCCACTTCCTCAGGCCGGCCCGCGCGCCCCATCGGCGTGCCGCCGAGCGCCACGATGTTGGGGTCAAGGGTGTTGCCGCCCGAGTGCGCGGTCAGGGCGCCGACCTGTTCGGCCGTCATCGTTTCCGTCACGCGCGTGATTTCCTTTTGCCAGATCGGCGTATCGATGATGCCGGGGTGAACCGAGTTGACCCGGATCTTGAGCCCGAGCGCCCCGCACTCGACCGCCGCCGCCTTCGTGAACAGCCGCACCGCACCCTTGGAAGCACAATAGGCCGCCACGCCCGGAGACCCCCGCAGGCCAGCCACCGAGGAGAGGTTGATGATCGACCCGCCGCCCTCTTTCATGGCGCGCATGGCGGCGCGGGTGCCGAGGAACACAGAGTCCGTATTCACCGCCATCTGCCGCTGCCAGTCAGCCAGGCTGTAATCCATCAGCGCGCCGGCAATCGCGATGCCGGCATTGTTGACCAGCACATTGGGCGTGCCGAACAGGCTGGTCGTCTCCGCAAACAGGGAGTCCCAGCGCGCCTCGTCGGTCACGTCCTGCTTGGCGATGGCGATGGTCCCGCCGGCCTTTGAAACGAGCGCCTGGGTCTCTTTCAGGCCCGCCTCATCGACATCCGTCGCCATCACCCGGGCGCCCTCCCGGGCGAGCGCCATGGCTGCAGATCGCCCGATTCCGCTGGCTGCGCCTGTCACAATGGCGATCTTGCCGCTGACTTGTCCCATTATATCCTCCCGGGTTAAGGCCGTTCCGGCCGTTTATGACCGCCATCCTAGCAGCCACCGCGCTTGACGCGAGCGGGATATTGGTGTTTTACCCGCGCCTTCATGACGGGGTGGTGCGGTGCCGCCGTTGTAATCGTGGGTCC
>JAIXVM010000073.1 GCA_027482995.1 Hyphomonadaceae bacterium
CACTTCAAGCGCGATGTTGACGTCATCTTCGTAAGTGCCTGACCAAGGTGCAGTTGGTTTTGTTGCATAATCGATGAAGGCATCACTTGATGTCGATTGCGAAGACTTTCCCCGCTGGCGCTCAGCGTAGCTCATAAGCCGCATTTTGACAGGCGGCACAAAATCCAAACCCGCGATCACAAGCCTGCGTAAATGCGGCTTGCCCTGAATAAAAATTCGGCCGCGATCGATACCGCTTCGAGCGATTTGTTTAGCGCGCAAGAGTAGCGGCGCCGAGAGCCGGTGAACAACTCGTCGGATCCTTCTGAACGGTTCCGTGGCGCGCCAAGACGAAGAGCGCCAGACTTCTTCAAGCCTGGCATCCTGCCATTGAATGTGCGCCATCAGGCGCGCCTGTTCCTGTTGCAGCTTTACGACAGCCTCTGCTTGAGCTGCGATGACGACGGCATCCGCCTGCCTTTGCAAATTGTATGCATCAGCTCGGGAACGCCAAGCTTGAGCTTCTGAACGCGCCGCAGCAACGTTGTGCGTCAGCGTCTGGTGCGCGTCCTCAAGTTGAGCAATGCGCGTCGATTTTTCATCGAGATTGGCGAGCATCACTCCGATTTCGGCGGCCTTGCTCTCCACGAGATCGCGCATCTGACCGATTTCACCGGCCTTATCGTTTAGCAGCTCTCTCAATTGGCCTATGTCGGCTGCTTTATCTGCAGCAACGGCCTGCGACTGGGCCGTGAGCAACGACGCTTCCGCCAACTTGCCACGAAGCTCATCGATACGAATGGCTGCTTCGCTGGCGGCCTTGTTTGAACCTAACTCCTTCAAGGCCAACACTGAAACTCTAGACTCGAGTTTCCTTGTAAGTTGCCGAAGTATGGCGTCGTGTGATCGCGAGCCATGGCCAATTGTGCGGTGCAGACTCGCGCGTTTCCGCAGCGCTTTTTGCTTCGTTTGTGATAGGCCGACCTGATCGAACATTTCGAATACCGAATCTTCCAATGGCTCGAAGAATTCAGCATCTGAACGGCTAAAGCTCATCGCGGGCACGTCACAATCCGAGAGATCGAGGCCGGAGATTCCGAGCTGCTCCAACGTAGCAAATGTGCGTTCACGGTAGGATTTGTCGGAAGACAAGGAGTCAATATCCAACTCGACGTGGGCAGACTTTTGCGCCTCCATTCCAGCAATGCACCATAACGTAAAAAACGTCAGATAGCTCGCTTCCGCGCTGGGCCTGCGGGATGAGTAGAATTCGAATTGTGCCTCGATCGAAGTCTCTGCGCAGCTTTCAAACTCTATTGCGTTGCGCAACCGATCCACGACTGCAGGTCGCTTAGGCGCATTGAGGAAGAGACAATTTGCGACGTCGAAGTAATCCGCCGCTTTGTAAGACCACCATTGATCCCAAGGATTGCGCAATAGAGCGATATGGATCCCTTGCATCGCCTCCCGCAGAGAAGTGATCCGAAAGGCCGTACGGCATTCCTGGAAAACTGGCCTGCGCGGCGAAGCAGCGACCAAGCTGCGAAAGTATTCTATGGTTTGAGCTTGGTTCGCGTCGCCGAATGCGTCGGCATAGATTGACTGTTCATGAATGCTGTTGCGCCAAGACGCGTTGGTTGCCGCGAGCTCCGAGAAATATCCATCATCCAACTTCGGATGCCGCAACTGTTCAGACGGTTGGACTGCCGAGACCAGCAAGTCCGGGGCATGTCTTGCGTAGTATGCAAACTCATGAAGAGATTCTTGAAAACAATAAAAAGCGCCTGTTCGCCGGAAGACACTAAAGATGTAGGTGCTTCCGGCACGGAATAAGGAATGAATGAAGACTGGGGATGTCGCCTCCGTCATGCAGAAACGGCAACCTCAATTTCAAATCTCGCCTGCAGTCGGCTCGTACCGATAAACACCGGGCCTCGCGTCCTTATGACTTCGAACACAATCTGATTTTCCGCCTTGTGGTAGCAGTCCTCAAGATGGTTATCCCGGCTATGGAGGCCAAATGACAATGCGTACGTTCCGGGTCCAAGATCGCAGGGAAAAACCAACTTGGAAACGACGACTTCGCCAGCGTTGAGCCCATCAAGCACTTGGCCGGTATGCCAAGTGTTGGAGCCCCACACAACATGCCCGGTTCGATCCGTGATACGATGCCCAAGTACAAGTTCTGGCGTGTCGCGCATGATGCGGATGCGCGAGCGCGCCTCTACTACCTCTCCAACATTGACGACGCTCACAGGCTGCGTTTCTCCCGGACGGAAAAGATCAATAGACTCCATCCGTGCACGGCCATCTCCGAACTCGGTATGCAGCCAGCCGTCCTTGCGCCGCCGTTGCTCGATCGAGAGCTTGGCGTTCTCTTTTTCGGCGACCATGGCGTTGTAATAATCGATCACCTCATCCGGGGGACCGTCCCGCACGATCGCGCCCTTGTCCACCAGGATAACCCGTTCGCACAGTTCGCGTACATCGCCGAGGCTGTGCGTCACGAGGATGATCGTGGTGCCGCTGTCGCGGAACTCGCGGATGCGCGCGAAGCTCTTGTGCTGGAAGTAGGCGTCGCCCACCGACAGCACCTCGTCGACGATCAGGATTTCCGGGCGAATGGCGGTCGCGAGCGCAAAGGAAAGGCGCGCCTGCATACCGCTCGAATACGTGCGCAGCGTCTTGTCGAAATACTCGCCGATTTCGGCAAACGCCTCGATCTCCGGCATCAGCGCCTCGATCCGATCAGGCGCCAGCCCCATCATGCCGCCGGACTGGCGCACATTTTCCCGTCCGGTGAATTCCATGTTGAAGCCGAGGCCGAGCTCGAGAATGGCGCTGATCGATTCCTGCACATCCACCCGGCCCCGTGTTGGCGCCATCGTGCCAGTGATCAGCTTGAGCAGCGTGCTTTTGCCCGCGCCGTTCTGGCCGATCAATGCCAGCGACTCCCCCTTGCGGACGCTGAACGTCACGTCCTTGATGACGTCGGTGGCCTCACGCGGACCGATCGGCAGACCCAGCCAGTGGAACAGCCGGCTGATATTGGAGCGATAGACGCTGAACGTCTTCGTCACGCCGGTCAGCGACAGGATAATGGGCGCGTCTTGCATCACAGTGCGTCCACGATTTCCGGGCTGGCCCGCCAGAACACGATTGTCGACACAAGCATGGCGGCCGCGGCCAGCAAGGCGGGATATCCGAGGCTGGCCACATCCGGCCAGCGGTTATGGACGATGGCGTCCTGATAGGCCTGAACGACGGGCGTCAGCGGATTGAGGTCAATGACGCGCGCGCTTGCGCCGCTGATCATGGATTTCGAATAGACGACCGGCGTCATCCAGAACCAGACGTTGGTCACCACGAGCATCACCTGCCCGACGTCGCGGGTGAAGATGTTGAAGATGCCGAGCACCAGCCCGAGGCCGAGCGCCAGGAAAATGCTGCAACCGGCCGCGAGGATCAGGCCCAGCCAATGGATTGATGGAAAGAAGCCGTAGAACGCGATGATGAAGATGACCGCGCCGAGCAGCAGCAGGTTGTTGACGAGCGCGCCGCCAACCACGACCAGCGGCAGGAAGATCTTCGGGAAGTTGATCTTCTTCATCGCATTGCCGTACTCGATGAACACGGTCAGCGAACGGTTCAGAACTTCCATGAACAGGCTCCAGCCCGCCATGCCGGCCAGCAGGTAGACGGCATAGGCGCCCGGCTTTTCCACCCCGCCCAGCTTGGCGCCGAGGACTTCCGAAAGGATGAGCACATACACCAGCGCCATCGCCAGTGGATGCAGCACGAACCACAGCGTCCCGATCTTGGAGCGCACCACGCGTGAGCGAAACTCGCCGCTGATGGCCGCCGGAACGAAGTGGCGCTGGCGCCAAGCGGTCGCGAAAAACCTCTGCGTCTTGATTTTCACGTCGCGCAACGGTGGCACCCACTCGGGCGGCAGCGTTGACACGACCGTTCTCACGACAGAATTCATTCAGTCCGTGCCTCTCTTGGCCCCCGCCATCCCGGGCATTCTGCCTTGCCGGCGTTTGGACTTCCGGCCCGCCTGAGCGGACAGAAACCCAGAATATTCAATCCCTTGGCGGCACTGACCGCAAGCTGGCCGGCAGGCCCGCCTTCGTTTCCGCCTTAGGTTTGTACAGCCCGAAGGGTATCTTCCAGCGTCTGTTCAAACGCAACCCTTCGCGTCCATCCGAGTTCACGCTCTGCGCGCATGTTGGCGCCCCAGGTGCGCGGAACGTCATTGCTGCGCAATTTGGCTACATCCGTTTCAACTGAGACGTCGGTACCGCCGATTTTGATCAACTGGTCGAGGATCGACCGGATGGGCCGCGTTTGCCCGGAAGAGAGGTTGAAGACCGCCTCGCTGGCCGGATCAAGCCGGGTTTCCAGCGCCAACCGGTAGGCCACGACCACATCGCGGACATCCAGGAAATCGCGTTCGGCATCGAGGTTGCCAACCCGGATCACCGGCGGCTGAAGCCCGGCTGCAATCCGGGCGATCTGCTGGGCAAAACTCGGCACGACATAATCTGGAGACTGCCCAGGGCCCGTATGGTTGAACGCCCGGAACCGCACCACCTTCAGCCCGTCATGACGCATCTGCCCGAGCGCGACATCGGCCGCGGCTTTCGTCGCCGCATAAGGCGTCATCGGGCGCAGCGCCGTCGCCTCGTCAACCGGGCCCTCCGCCAGATTGAAGCTTGCGCCATAGCTCTCGGAACTGCCGGCAAACACCATGACCGCCTCCGGCGCGTGGGCGAGCACGGCGCGGCCGAGCTGCCGGACGGAATCGAAATTGATCGCCCAAGCAGCGCCGGGATCCTGCCGTGCCTGCGCAGGCAATGCGACCGCCGCCAGGTGCACCACGCCGGTTGGCTGGACGTTTCGCACAAGGGTGTCGATATCCGCCGCGTTCCGCAGGTCGCACAAATGCGCATGTGCAGCCCCGTCAGGTGCCGGCCCGCCCGCCAGCGTCACGGCATGCAGTTCACCGGGTGCATACCCGGCCGAAAGCAGCTCACGGATGAGGAAGCCGCCGACAAAGCCGCCGGCGCCAGTAATCAGTATCCGCCTGCCTGCCGGTTGGCCGTTCATCCTTCAAACGCCCTTCTCTTGACGCTTGCGGATCAGGCTTTGAGGCGCTTCAGGTCGGCGTCCACCATTTCGCGAATGAGCGCGTCGAGCGAAATTTCCGGCTCCCAGCCGAGCTTCGCCTTCGCCTTGCCAGGATTGCCCAGCAGCACGTCGACTTCCGCCGGCCGGAACAGCAGCGGGTCGATAACCAGATGGTCGTCCATCTTGAGGCCGACATGATCGAACGCGATGCGGCACATGTCGCGCACGGTCGTCGTCACACCCGTCGCCACAACGTAATCGTCCGGCGTATCCTGTTGCAGCATCAGCCACATGGCACGGACATAGTCCTTCGCATGGCCCCAGTCGCGCTTGGCGTCGATATTGCCGAGGCGCAATTCCTTCGACAGGCCGAGCTTGATACGGGCGACACTGTCGGTGACCTTGCGCGTCACGAACTCGATGCCGCGCAGCGGGCTCTCGTGGTTGAACAGGATGCCGCTGGAGGCATGCAGGTTGAAGCTCTCGCGGTAGTTCACGGTGATCCAGTGGCCGTAGAGCTTGGCAACCGCATACGGCGAGCGCGGATAGAACGGCGTCGTCTCGGACTGCATGTCTTCCTGGATCAGGCCGTACATCTCGGACGAAGAGGCTTGATAGAAGCGCGCTTCGGGAGCTTCTATGCGCATCGCTTCGAGCATGTTGGTGACGCCCATGCCAGTGACCTGCCCGGTCAGGATCGGCTGCTGCCAGGAGGA
>JAIXVM010000335.1 GCA_027482995.1 Hyphomonadaceae bacterium
ACGACCGGAACGCCGAACCAGTAGAGCGGCGCAAAGACGAGACGCGAGACGAAGAAAATCATGCAGCCCAGTTCAGTCCACTGGTTCGTCCGCTCACTGATGACCGCGACGAGGACCAGCGGCACGAAGATACACATGGACTCGATCATGTTGGCCGTCGCCCGCTTGGCGCGGCCAAGCGGCGCGCCATAAGCGCCAAGATTATCGCGCGGACCCAGCAGGTCGCCGAGCTTGAATTGCCGGTTGGCCGTGACGATTTCGCCCAGGATATAGACAAGGAACAACGCCGCCGTCGCTGACAGCCAGGAAAGTTCCACCGGCATCAGGCGACCCCTTCAATCAGAACATCCGTCCACAGCTCACTCGCATCGGGCTCGGGGCTCTCCAGCGAGAAATCAGCCGCCTCTTTGACGATGGCCTTGATCTCGTTGTCGATCTTCTTGAGATCGTCCTCGGTCGCATGGCCCTGCTCGATGATCTGGCCCTTCAGGCCTTCGATCGGATCATGGTGCGTGCGGATATCATCGACCTCTTCCCGCTTGCGATACTTCGCAGGGTCCGACATCGAGTGGCCGCGATAGCGGTAGGTTTTCATCTCGAGGATGTACGGTCCCTTGCCGGCGCGCGCATGCTTCACGGCCTTCTCGCCCGCCTCGCGCACCGCCAGCACGTCCATGCCGTCGACTTCCTCGCCTTCGATCTCGAAACTGATTCCGCGCTTGAAGAGTTCCACTTCAGCCGAGGCACGCTCCACGCTCGTGCCCATCGCGTACATGTTGTTCTCTATGACGTAGATCACAGGCAGCTTCCAGAGCGAGGCCATGTTGAAGGCTTCGTACACCTGACCCTGATTGGCTGCGCCGTCGCCGAAGTAAGCCAGCGAAACGTTATCGTTGCCGCGATACTTGTTGGCGAAAGCGAGCCCCGTTCCGAGCGGTGCCTGCGCCCCGACGATGCCGTGCCCGCCATAGAAGTTCTTTTCTTTCGAGAACATATGCATCGAGCCGCCCTTGCCGCGCGACAGGCCGCCGATGCGCCCGGTGAGTTCGGCCATCACGCCGTTCGGATCGAGCCCGCAGGCCAGCATGTGGCCGTGATCGCGGTAACCGGTGATCACCTGGTCGCCGTCCTTGAGACAGGCCTGCATGCCGGTCACGACCGCTTCCTGTCCGATGTAGAGGTGGCAGAAGCCGGCAATCTTGCCCATGCCATACAGCTGGCCGGCCTTCTCTTCGAAGCGGCGGATCAAAAGCATGTCGCGGTAGAATTTCAGCATGTCGGCCTTGGAGGCCTTCGCGGGTGCCTTTTTTGCACTCTTGGGTTTGGTTGCCATACGATGTGCCTCCTGACCCCTTATGTGCCCGCATATTTGCAGCGACAAGTCAGAACATCGTTGTCATTTTGCAGAGCTCGCATCCGCCGTGAGCAGAACAATCTCGCCCGGGTACACGAAGGCGAGTTTGTCACGGGCGAGCGCCTCGACATAATCGGGATCGACGGAGCCTGGCGTCAGGCGGCGGATATCGGTCTTGAGGCGTTCAATTTCAGCGTTGACGAGCGCGAGATCGCGCTCGCGCTCTTCCAGCGCGATCTGGGCATCGGTCCAACGCCCCAGCCCCTGCTCCCCCGCAAAGGCGTGGTAAGCGAAGTAGAGCACCAGAAGACTGAGCCCGAGAGCCTGAAGCCGTGAAACCATAGGGTCACTGGTAAACGGCGCGGGTAACCAATCTCTTACCGGCCGAGGGCCGCCTTCAGCCGGGAGGCCCGTTCCGCTTCATCGGCCGTCGTCAGGTCCAGCCATTGGCGGTCGATCAGGAAATACTCGAAATCCGCCGGCATCTCTGCAGAATCAAGGCGAACGGGCAGCAGCTTCCGCTTGTACTTGTCGGCGATATAGACCTCGCGGCGCACATTATCCGACTGGAACGCTTCCACAGAGCACATCAGGCAGAAGGTATCCGAGCCGCGAATCGCTTCGACGATTCGCCCGGCCCAATGGGTGCCGGGCTGAAGCTCGTCCCGGTCGATCCAGACATCCTGCCCGGACGCTTCGAGCTCGGCCACCAGTGGATAGACGACGCCGCCATCGTGACGTGAGTAAGACACGAAGACGGGCGACGCCGGATCGGCGGCGAGCCTGTCGCTTTCGCTGCCCGATTCAGCTTCGCGCGACGCGGGTGCGCCAGGCGCCGGAGCCGCCCGCGCAGCAACGCGCGCGGAGGACTTCACCGGTGCCGCGCCGCCCGCAACAAAACCGGCCAGGGTCCCGGCAACGACTCCCCAGATGGCGGCGGCCAGACCCAACAGCACCGACGGCGCCGCCGGCAGACTCAGGAATCCGAAGGAGGCGAATGCGCCAGCCGCTACGATACCGGCGATGATCGCATGGCTGGACGAGAACCGACGTTCGGCTTTGCGTTTTCGCCTGGGTTCGGGCGCGGGACGTTCCACGTCTTCCGGCCCCGGCCCATCGTCGCCAACCGGTGGCAACGCTGGCGTCGGCGGCGCCTCCTTGCGGCGGGTCTCGAGCATGCGGTCAATACCTTGTGCCGCCTCGACAATCTTCCAGACAGCCGCCATGCGGGCGGGCGCAAAGGTCAGGTCGATGGCTTCGACATCGCCGAGGCCGCGCGGCTGGAACGCATGGTCGAGCCGGGCGAGGATCAGACGACCCTCCGTCCACGCATCAATGGCGCGGTTCGTGAACATGATCTGATTTTGCGAGAACTGGACGGACTGCGACCAGAGCGCCAATGTGATCTCATTCGCGCGCGCGGGCGGGAACGCATACTTCTCTTCCGCCCGACGGACAAAATAGCCGCGCTGCTTCAGCAACGATTCGATTTCGGCCGCCGCCGCGTCATCTGCGTCCACCGCCAACAGGTAGATCAGGCGCATTCCGGTGCCCCACGCTCAGCCAATCTCCATCATTTATCATGAAGAAACCGGCAGGTCGTGTTTCAGGAATGTAACGTGTGGTTATCCGGCGTTGATCCGCGACAGGCCCGCGTAAATTCCAATCGGACCAAGCTCTTCCTCGATCCGGATCAGCTGGTTGTACTTGGCGATCCGGTCCGACCGGCTCAGCGAGCCCGTCTTGATCTGTCCGCAATTGGTCGCAACCGAAAGATCGGCAATCGTCGAGTCTTCCGTCTCGCCGGAGCGGTGGCTCATGACGGCAGTGTAGCCGTGCAGATGCGCGAGTTCGACCGCGTCGAGCGTTTCCGACAGCGTGCCGATCTGGTTGACCTTGACGAGGATCGAGTTGGCCGCGCCGCGCTGCAAGCCCATGGCGAGACGGTCCGGATTGGTCACGAACAGGTCATCGCCGACGAGCTGCACCTTGCTGCCGAGCATTTCGGTGAGCGCGATCCAGCCATCCCAGTCGTCTTCGGCCATGCCGTCTTCGATCGAGAGGATCGGGTAGCGGTCGCACAGGTCCGACAGGTACTTGGCGAACTGTTCGGACGACAGCGATTTGCCTTCGCCGGCCAGTTCATACTTGCCGTTCTTGAAGAACTCGGTCGAGGCCGCGTCGAGCGCCAGCGCGACGTCTTCGCCCGGGCGGTAGCCGGCCTTCTCGATGGCTTTCAGGATGAACCCGATGGCTTCGTCGGTCGAACCGATATTCGGCGCAAAGCCGCCTTCATCGCCGACGTTCGTGTTGTGGCCGGCGTCATGCAGCGTCTTCTTCAGCGAATGGAATACTTCCGCGCCGACGCGCACAGCATCCGCGATGCTTTCAGCGCTGACCGGCATGATCATGAATTCCTGGATGTCGATCGGATTGTCCGCGTGCGCGCCGCCATTGATGATGTTCATCATCGGCGTCGGCAAGACGCGGGCGTTGGCGCCGCCGATATAGCGGTAAAGCGGCATCGAGCAGGATTCGGCAGCGGCCTTGGACACCGCTAGCGACACGCCGAGAATCGCATTGGCGCCGAGGCGGGACTTGTTCTCCGTGCCGTCGAGATCGATCATCAGCATGTCGATCATGCGCTGGTCGGTGGCATCAAGCCCCGTCAGCTCATTGCAGATCTCGCCGTTCACGGCGTCGACGGCCTTGAGCACACCCTTGCCGCCATACCGGGACTTGTCGCCGTCGCGCTGCTCGTGGGCCTCGTAGGCGCCGGTCGAGGCGCCCGATGGCACAGCCGCGCGGCCGGTCGATCCGTCCTCCAGCGTAACATCAACTTCCACCGTCGGGTTGCCCCGGCTGTCGAGGATTTCGCGGGCGTGAATGTCGATGATCTCGCTCATGGGACGTGTCTTTCGCGGCAGGCTCTGAAGATGAAGCAGGCGTTAGAGGGGTGCGCTTTGCTTCGCAAGCCCCTTCCGCGCGGTCCGGGACCACCCCGAAAAGCAAAAACGCCCCCTGCGTTGGCAGGAGGCGCTTTGAAGCCGGCAGGCGGAGAGAGACTAGATCTCTTCGCTGGGCTCGAGGATCTGGCGGCCGCGATACACACCGGTCTTGAGGTCGATGTGGTGCGGGCGGCGAAGCTCGCCCGAGGTGGCGTCTTCGATATAGGTGTTCATGTCGAGCCGGTCGTGGGCGCGGCGCATGCGCGTGCGGGACTTCGACTTCTTACTCTTGGGGACGGCCATGACACTGCTTCCGGAATCTGGTTTGGCCGCGAGCCTCGTGCAGCACGCGGGAAAGCGCGCCTGTTAACGCAGCCCGGACGTGGTGGCAAGCGTCAAACGGCAGGATTTTGAGGGCACCGGGCGTCAGCTAAGCCCGAAACGAAAATGGCCGGCCCGAAGGCCGGCCAAGGTAAGCAAGAAGGACGCCGGGTCATCACCCTGGCAAGAAGCCTGATTGGCTTTGCACCGGCAGTATTGGTTAATATGAGAATGAGTCTGAACAAAGGCGGCCGGTCTTGTTGTCCGGCGTTCAGAAATCACCCCCGGGCCACACCCCAGTCCTTGAGCACCTCATCGGTGTGCTCGCCCAGGCCCGCCGGGCGGCGCTGGATGGCCCCTGGCGTCGCCGAGAAGCGCGGCGCCGGCGCAGGCTGGATCACGCCCTCGATCTCCACAAAAGTCTGCCGGTCCACGTTGTGCTTGTGCTTCGGCGCTTCGGTCATCGACAGGACCGGCGCAAAGCAGATGTCGGTCGCCTCCATGATCGCGCACCATTCGTCACGCGTCTTGGTCAGGAACACGTTCATCAGCTTGGCCTTCAGTTCCGGCCACTGGCCGCGGTCCATCTGCGCGTCCCATTCCGGCCCCGTCAGCCCGGCGTTCTCGCGCAGCAGCGCGTAGAATTGCGGCTCGATCGACCCGATCGCCACCCACTTGCCGTCCTTGGTTTCGTAGGTGTCGTAGAAGTGCGCGCCGCCATCGAGGAGGTTCGCTTCCCGGTCATCGGTCCAGACGCCCATCGCCTTCATGCCGTAGAACATCGTGGCGAGGCTCGCTGCGCCATCGGACATCGCGACGTCGACGACCTGCCCCTTGCCGCCATTCTTCACATTTATGATGCCGGCGAGCAGACCCATCGCGAGATACAGCGCCCCGCCGCCATAATCGCCCACGAGGTTCAGCGGCGGACGCGGGCGGCCATCGCCGTCGCCCATCGCATGCAGTGCGCCGGTGATGGCGATATAGTTGAGGTCATGCCCGGCCGCTTGCGAATAGGCGCCCGTCTGTCCCCAGCCGGTCATGCGGCCATAAACCAGCTTCGGATTGCGCTTCAGCACCACATCGGGGCCGAGGCCGTTGCGTTCCATCACGCCGGGGCGGAAGCCCTCGATCAGACCTTCGGCCTTGTCGAGCAGCTTGAGGGCCACTTCCACATCCTTCGGGTCCTTGAGGTTCAGGCCGATGGAGCGCCGTCCCCGGCTCATCACATCGGCGGCGCGGCCCGGACGGCCATCGCCCGGACGGTCGATCCGGATCACGTCAGCGCCGAGATCGGACAGCAGCATGCCGCAGAACGGGCCGGGCCCGATGCCTGCGAATTCAACGATCTTGACGCCTGAAAGCGGCCCCTGGCTCATGTTGGTCTCCCTTTGCTGCCATTTTTCCGGTGGTTGGCGCCGGACTTTAAGTGCCGGACCTGCAAAAGGAAGGGGTGCCGCAACGTCGCTCGCCGGCCGGGTACGGCACTAGCTGTCCTTGAGGAAGCCGTCCGCCAGCTTTTTCGACCATTTGTCTTCCGGCTCGGCGGGACGTTTCTGGGCCATCTTCGCGACGGCATCGGCGGCCTCTGCTGAGGCGAGCCCGCAAGCCGCCTCCAGTTCCTTCAGGAATGCCTTCACGAGCGGAATGCGCCGCTCCGGCGCGCCGCCAAGGCCGGAATGCACCAGCTTCGAATCCGGACGCAGCTTCAGCTGGTTCGGCCGGGAGCGGACGATCTCCATCAGCCGCGCCGGATCCATGATCGTGTCCGGCCTGAACGACAACACGGCCCCCTTCTCACCCGAATCCATCTTGGCGATACCGAGCGTGCGGCATTGAACCTTGATCGCCATGACGTCGAGCAGCTGGCGGGTTTCGTCCGGGAGCGGACCAAACCGGTCGATCAGTTCCGCAGCGAAGCTCTCGCGGTCCTGCGCCGTCGTGATGTCCGACAGCCGGCGGTAAAGAGACAGGCGCACGTTCAGGTCTTCGACATAGGCGTCGGGGATTAGGACAGCGACACCGAGATTGATCTGCGGCGACCAGTCGTCGGCCACATCTTCCTCATCCTTCGCGCCGGCCCTGAGGGCCTTCACGGCATCTTCCAGCATCGACTGGTAAAGCTCGACGCCGACTTCCTTCACCTGGCCGGACTGCGCATCGCCGAGCAGGTTGCCCGCGCCGCGCATGTCAAGGTCGTGGCTCGCGAGCTGGAACCCTGCGCCCAGCGAGTCCAGCGACTGCAGCACCTTGAGGCGTTTCTCGGCCGTCTCGGTGATCACCTTGTCGCGCGGCGTCGTGAAATAGGCATAGGCGCGCAGTTTGGAACGGCCGACGCGGCCGCGCAGCTGATAGAGTTGCGCGAGGCCGAACATGTCGGCGCGGTGGATGATCAGCGTATTGGCGCGCGGAATGTCGAGGCCGCTTTCGACGATCGTGGTCGAGAGCAGAACATCGTATTTGCCCTCATAGAATGCGGTCATGATGTCTTCGAGTTCGCCGGCCGCCATCTGTCCATGCGCGACGATGAAGGACACTTCCGGCACGTTGAGACGCAGGAACGTCTCGAGCTTGTCGAGGTCCTGGATACGCGGCGCCACAAAGAAGGCCTGACCGCCGCGATACTTCTCGCGCAGCAGCGCTTCGCGCAGCGTGACCGTGTCTTCTTCCGTGATGTAGGTGCGCACGGAAAGCCGGTCGACCGGCGGGGTCGCGATGATCGACAGGTCTCGAATACCTGTCAGCGCCATTTGCAACGTACGCGGAATAGGTGTGGCCGAAAGCGTCAGGACGTGGACGTCCGATTTCAGCTCCTTCAGCCGTTCCTTGTGCTTCACACCGAAGCGCTGCTCCTCGTCAACGATCATGATGCCGAGGCGTTTGAAGTCGATCTCCTTGGTCAGAAGCGCATGCGTGCCGATGACGACATCGATGCTGCCATCGGCCAGACCGGCGCGCACTTCCGCCGCTTCGCGTGCACTGACAAACCGCGACAGCGGACGCACGACCAGCGGCCAGCCGGCGAAGCGTTCCTCGAACGTCTTGAAATGCTGGCGCGCGAGCAGCGTCGTCGGGGCGATCACTGCAACCTGCTTACCGCTCATCGCGGCGACGAAGGCAGCACGAAGCGCAACTTCAGTTTTGCCGAAGCCCACATCGCCGCACACAAGCCGGTCCATCGGCTTGCCCGATGCGAGATCGCCGAGCACGTCTTCGATGGCGGACAGCTGGTCTTCAGTTTCCTCGTAAGGGAAGCGCGCGGCAAACTCCTCGTAGAATCCCTGTCCGGCCGAGATCGCTTCAGCCCGGCGCAGTTCGCGCGCGGCGGCAATCGCCATGAGTTCGGCGGCCATTTCCAGGATGCGTTTCTTGGCTTTCGCCTTGCGCGTCTGCCAGCCGGCGCCGCCGAGACGGTCAAGTTGGCTTTCCGATTCCTCGGAGCCGTAACGGCTGATCAGGTCGATGTTTTCGACCGGAAGGAAAATCATGTCGCCGCCGGCGTATTCCAGCTGCAGGCAGTCATGCGGCGCGCCGGTCAGTTCCAGCGTGCGCAGGCCGACATAGCGGCCGACGCCGTGATCGACGTGCACGACGAGGTCACCGGCGGTCAGCGCGGTTGCATCCGTTATGAAGCTGGCCGTCTTGCGTTTGCGGCGGGGCGCGGCGAGCCGGTCGCCCAGCACGTCGGCCTCGGAAATCATCGCGATGCCGGGCAGCGAGAAACCCGCTTCGATTGGCACTTCGGCCACCGTGAAGTCGGTCTTCTTCGCGGCTTCCAGCGTGTGCACCTGTACGAGGCCGGTGAGACCGTGATCGCCCAGCACGTTGATCAGGCGGTCTGCCGACCCGGCCGACCAGGCCGCGAACACGACCGGCTTTCCGCCCGCATAAAGCGCCTTGGCGTGATCGATCACCGTCTCGAAAATGTTGGCATCGGTGCGCAGCCGCTCCGGCGCAAAATCGCGTCCGCGCCGTCCGCCCATGTCAAACGCGCCGCCTGCCGGATCACCCGGGTTGAAGCGAACGACGGGCCGGTCGGTGAGCCGCGCGTCGAGTTCGTCCAGCGTCAGGTAAAGCCGCTCGGGCGGCAACACTTTCGCCGTCCGGATATCACCGCCGCCCGCATCGAGGCGCGCCATGTGATAATCCGTCGCCTGCGTGAGCCGCTCATGCGCAGCCTCGCTCGACAGGTGGCTGAGGCCCCAGAGGGCGGACGGGCCCGCGTAGTCGAACAGCGTATCGAGATGATCGTGAAACAGCGGCAGCCAGGATTCGACGCCCTGACGGCGGATCGAGGCGCGGGCGGATTCGTACATCTGGTCGCCGGAGGGCGGGCCAAACGTGTCGAGGAACCGGTCGCGGAAACCGCTGAGCACCTTGTCATCGAACAGGATCTCGCTGACGGGCGCAAAGGTTACGCTTTCGGCGGGCCCGGTCGATCGCTGGGATTCGGTATCGAACGTGCGCAGCGTCTCGACCACATCGCCGAAGAAATCGAGGCGGTAAGGCTCCAGCGCGGTGGGCGGGAAAATGTCGATGATGCCGCCGCGGATCGCATACTCGCCCTGCTCGCGCACGGTGCTTGAGCGGACATAGCCGTTGAAGGCGAGGTACTCGGTCAGGTCCGCGGCCTTGACGGCCTGGCCCTTGCGGATCGCGAACGAGGCTTTGCGCAGCGTCGCAACCGGCGGCACGCGCTGAACGAGCGAGCCTGCCGTCGTAACCACGAGCAGTGGCCCTTGCGAGGCTTCGTAGCGCGCGATGCGGGCAAGGCCCGCGCAGCGACGTGCGGCGACGGCGGGTGTCGGGCTGATACGGTCATACGGCAGCACGTCCCAGCCCGGCAGGTCGGCCTGGTCGAGGCGCGGGGCGGCGAACATCGCCATGCGCCGCGCGGCCTGTGCCATGCGGTCATCGCGGGCGACGTACACGCCAATGCCGCCGCGCTTCATCAGCGCCTCACAGAACGTGATGACGTCCGCACCAAACGGCGCGCCGGCGACGGCGGACGGGCCGCTCAGGGATTTCAACAGCTCAGCAGGGGTCATCGGGCTACCTTGTCGCCCGGCGTCAGCCGGATTGCGCGGCGTAGCGGAATGCGATCAGCTGGTCCAGCACCGGGCCTGCATAGTTCGGGGGCACCGGTTTCTGACCGATCAGCCAGGCAAAGGCCTCCCGGTCGGGCACGCCGAGCAAGCGCTCGAACTCATCCAGCTGGGCAGCGCTGAACGATTCGATTTCGGCATCGGCGAAGCTGCCCATCAGCAGGTCCATCTCGCGAAACCCGCGGCGCCAGGCCCGGAACTTCAGCTTCTTGCGGCGGATTTCGTCTGTCATCGCGTGGGTCCCGGCTGGGCAAAGAACTTATGGACAGTCCAAAGGGACTTATGGACGGTTTATGGACTGAAAAAGCGGTCCTTGTGCAACAACCTATGCCCACATCCGGGCGGGTTAAGGCCAGAGCTGATTGTGCCGCACCCCGGCTGCGCCTAGCTTGCCGCCACGATGCGCGACGCCCGCCTGTTTCCGCTGTTTTCCGGCCTCGACACGCTGAGCGGCGTCGGCCCCAAGCTGCTGCCGGTGCTGCAGCGCCTGTGCGGCGGAAGCACGGTCTGGGACCTGCTCCTCCACCTGCCCGAGCGCTGGGTTGACCGGCGGATGCGCGCCCGTTTCGACGAAACCGTGCCCGGCGAAGTCGCCACCCTGCGCGGCGAAGTGATCGTCCATCACGCGCCTTTCAACGACCGATCCCCTTACCGGATCCAACTTGGCGACGAGTCCG
The DNA here is from genome assembly GCA_027482995.1 of Hyphomonadaceae bacterium. Classification (GTDB taxonomy): domain Bacteria; phylum Pseudomonadota; class Alphaproteobacteria; order Caulobacterales; family Hyphomonadaceae; genus Hyphomonas. The sequence continues at coordinate 10,406 of JAIXVM010000335.1, forward strand.
GCTTCCTGACCCTGTCCTATTTCCGGGCCGATCCGCGCTGGCTGAAATCCCAGTTCCCCGTGGGGGCCACACGGATCGTGTCGGGCCGGGTCGAGGATTACAAAGGCGAGCGCCAGATCACGCACCCGGACTTTGTGGTCGATCCGGCGAAGGGTGAGGCCCCGCCAGAGGTTGAGCCGATCTATGCGCTATCGGCGGGCCTGACGAACCGGCGCGTGCACGGGTTCGCGCTGCAGGCGCTGAAGCTGGTGCCGGAGGGTCTGCCGGAATGGTCAGACCCGCACCTTGTGCGGCAACGCGGATGGCCGGGATTTTCCGAGGCGCTGCACGGGCTGCACGCACCGACACGATATGACGAGGACGAGTTTGCCCGCGCGCGCGAACGGCTCGCCTATGACGAGGCGATTGCGCGGGCGTCGGCGTTCTCGCTCGCGCGCGCGGCGCGAAAGTCCCGCCGGGCACCCGTTATCAAGCCGGACGCAAAAGCAGAGGAACGGCTGCTGCGAGCCCTGCCCTATACGCCGACCGGTGCGCAGCTGCGGGCCCGGGACGAAATCCGGCGTGACCTCGCGAGCGGCGCGCCGATGCGGCGGCTGCTGCAAGGCGACGTGGGCGCCGGCAAAACACTGGTGGCGGCAATGGCCGCCGTTGAGGCGGCGGCGAACGGGTACCAGTCTGCCTTCATGGCGCCGACCGAGGTGCTCGCCCGGCAACAGTTCGATACACTGGACCGTTTGCTGTCGCCGCTGGGTTATTCCGTGGCCGCACTTTCCGGACGGGACCGGGGCAGCGCCCGCGAGGGCACGCTTATGGCGCTGGCAGACGGCTCCATCCAGATCGTGGCGGGCACCCATGCGCTGTTTCAGGATGCCGTATCGTTCCGAAATCTCGGCCTGATCATCGTGGACGAACAGCATCGCTTTGGTGTCAGCGACCGGATGCGGCTTGCCGGCAAGTCGGACAGTCCGCACATGCTGGTGATGAGCGCGACGCCCATCCCGCGAACGCTCGCTCAGGCCGTACACGGAGATCTCGACGTGTCGATCCTCGACGAGAAGCCGCCGGGACGCAAACCTGTCGAGACACGGGCCATTCCGGATACGCGGATCGAGGAAGTGATCGAAGCCGTGGGGCGGGCATTGAAGCGCGGTGAGCGTGCCTTCTGGGTGTGCCCGCGCGTTGATGTCGACGAGGATGACTCGTCCGCCGTCGCCCGCCACGCCGCCTTGCAGGACGACCTGCGCGTCAACATCGGCCTGGTTCATGGCCGCCTGAAACCTTCAGAGAAAGACGCTGCGCTCGAGGATTTCAGGACGGGCAAGACGCGCGTGCTGGTGGCCACAACCGTCATCGAGGTGGGTGTGGATGTGCCGGATGCGACGATCATGGTGATCGAGCGGGCCGAAGGTTTCGGCCTGGCCCAGCTGCACCAGCTGCGCGGCCGTGTCGGCCGGGGCGAGCGGCCGTCATTCTGTATCCTGCTCTACCGCCCGCCGCTCGGCGAAACCGCGCGCGAGCGGCTGGATACCTTGCGGCGCACCGAAGATGGATTTGCCATCGCCGAAGCAGACTTCCGGCTCCGCGGCGCAGGCGATGTGCTGGGCGTGCGCCAAGCGGGCGCAACCGAATACCGCGTTCTGGATACCGGCCGTCACTCCGCGTTTCTGGAGATAGCGGCCAAGGATGCGGAAGCAGTGATGGCGGCCGATCCGGCGCTGTCGGGCGTCCGCGCCAATGCGTTGCGGCTGGCGCGAGAACTGCTCACGCCGAAACTGAACGCGCCGGACGCCGATGTGAAATCCTGAAGGCGATCTGATCTGTATACGGCATAAAAAAGATGCGGCCACTCCAAGAGTGGCCGCAGGTTTTTACCAGGTTATCGACTTATGTGAGCGCGTTAGGCTGCGACGCTGACTCCTTCCCCTGCAGAGGCGAACAGAACGCCGTAAACGACTTCTTCCGGAATGGTGGCGAGACGGGCGAGGATATCCATGCCTTCAGCTTCGCTGTCGGCGTCTTCCCATTCGACTTCAGACGCGACCGAGACCCACTCGACGTCGGCGAATGCATAGCCTTCTTCCTCGAAGGACTCTTCGATCTTGCTCATGGCTTCGTCTTCGCTGGCGGCGTTGACACCGACGAGCACGAAAGCGCGGTCCATGCCTTCAAGGGCGCCGTCGCTCCCTTCGCCGCACAGGACTTCGCACGAAACCAGATAGGTAGTTTGCGACATGGTGGTTCTCCAAAAGTGTTCGCGGGCTGTCAGCCTCTCACTCGAAATGCGATGCCGGTATCGGGCGCCCGGGGCGCTCGACGCCGGACAAACGATTTCGGTAAGCTTCGTGCTTGATGCTGAAGTCCAAATTCCTACGACATGCTTAAGAACCCGCTAACGACCCACGCCGTTACAGGGCATCCAGAGCCAGTTTTGAATGAAAATGGTTAACGTGCGCGGCTTTCTGCGCGACGGCGATACGTCTGGATACGGAACAAATCTGAACCGTCGCATGAACCCGGGCCGCACACTTGCCCTTGAGCCGGTCGGGACGATAGCCGGGGACGTTGCCTGTGCTGATCACCCGCCGCATCCCTTGAATGGGCCGGGCGGAGCCTTCCTCAGCGTTACCGCTTGGCGACTCCCGTCTTCCGCGCAATTGTGCGCGTCATGGGAACAGGAAGCGAGATTGAAAAGCCTTTGGCGGCCTGGGCGGCGGCGCACTTTGGTGCGGGCGCCCGGCTGGAGGCGTTGAAGCGTCTTTCGGGTGGCGCAAGCCAGGAGACCTGGGCATTTGACGTGGTCTCGGCGGATGGCCCTCAGCCCCTGATCTTGCGACGGGCGCCGGGCGGCGCGGCCGCCGCGCGCAGTTCCGAAGCGGTATCCCTTGCCACGGAAGCGGCGTTGCTGGGGGCGACGTCGACCTCTGGTGTCCGCGTGCCGGCGGTGTTGCATGTTTCGCCCCCCGGAAGCGATATCGGCGAAGCGTTCGTAATGCGCCGTGTGGCCGGGGAGACGCTGGGCCGGAAGATCCTGCGCGACGACGAATACAAAGTGGCCCGTACGCGACTGACGCGGGATTGCGGTGAGGCGTTGGCGCGGATTCATGCCGTGCCGGTGGCCGGCCTGCCGGACCTGCCGCGCAGTCTCGGCGAGGACCAGATTGCCAAGTACGAAGCGATCTACCGGGGGTTTGACATGCCCCGCCCCGTGCTGGAGCTGGCCTTTGCCTGGCTGAAGGCGAACGCACCGGCCCCGGCCGCGCCCGTGCTGGTGCACGGCGATTTCAGGCTCGGCAACCTGATCGTGGACGAGGGCGGGCTCGGTGCGGTGCTCGACTGGGAACTGGCGCACATTGGCGACCCCCGCGAAGACATTGCCTGGCTGTGCGTGAACTCCTGGCGGTTCGGCCATAGCGAGAAGCGGGTGGGCGGGTTTGGCGACCTTCCGGAACTTCTGGATGCCTATCACGCAGCCGGCGGTGCGAAGTTTGCCCCTGCCGATATCGACTGGTGGGAAATCCTGGGCAGCCTGAAATGGGGCGTGATGTGCATGATCATGTACTCGGCCTACAAAACCGGCGCCGACCCCAGCGTTGAGCGCGCCGCCATCGGCCGCCGCGTTTCGGAAAACGAAATCGACCTCATCAATCTGTTCGAAGGACTGGGCCGCCATGCATGATGCCCCTTCTGCCAAGGAACTCATCGAGGCGGTGAAAGCCTTCATCGACAAGACGGCGGCGCCGCAATTGACCGGGCACGCAGCCTTCCATGCCCGCGTCGCATCGAACGCGCTGGCCACCGTGCTGCGCGAACTGGAGATCCGACCGCAGGCGGAAGCCGATGAGAAAGCGCGGCTCGAATCCCTGCTGGGAAAGACGGCCGATTCCGTAACCGCCCTGAACCGCGACCTGTGCGAGGCGATCCGGTCCGGCGCGGTGAACCTTTCCACAAGCGGCCTGCTGGCACATCTCAAATCGACCACAATTGCGCAATTGTCTGTCGACCAACCGGGTTATTCGGGACTCAAGACCGCAACCCGCTGAGACCCGAAGGCGCCTGTCATGAACAAGACCTTTCTTGCCGTCCTGGTCGCGGGATTGATCGCAATCGCGATCGGCGCAACCCTCTGGTCCATGCGTGACGAGCCCGGTGCGGCGGACCCCGCCTTGCCGGATTTCGACTATGCATCGCCCGCCAGCTGGGCTGTGAGGCCCGTCCGGCCGCCGCCTGCCGTTTGGGAGACCGATTGGGAAATCGATGTCCTCGTGCTGTCGCGGGACGAGGCGCTCGAAACCGGTGACGCAGAGGAACTGGAAAAGCAAAGCCGGAAGGCGGATGAAGCGCTCGCGCGGCTTGCCGATGCTTTTGGCGGGATCGGGCCGGTCTATACGCCCTTCCTCAGGGCCGATCGCTATGACGACGACGTCGCGTCGGCCGTGGGGCAATATCTGTCTACGGACAATCGCGGCCGGGCGTTCATTATTGCGACCGACGCGCCGCTGCCGGCCACGTTGGCAAGCGTGTTCGACGCGGACGCGCTGTTGCGCGACCGGTTCGGGGGCGTGCTGATGTACGGAGAGGCGCCAGATGCAGGGATCGCGCTTTCGTCTTATGCTTCTGGCCTCTGCTCCCGCAGGTTCGACGCGGCGCAAGGCTGCGTGGTGCCGGTCGAAGTGCGCCGTATCGGGGCGCGCGTCGAGTTGCGGGGCGCAGAGGCGTTGACCGGAGGGTTCGTGGGCTGGTTGCGGGACAATGCCTCACGGCTGGCTGAGCCGCTGGGCGATCTCGAGGAGATCGAGATCATCGAAATCCAGAAGCCGCCTGAGCCGGAATAAGCCTTACGCGGATTGTTGTTCGGGCGCGGCGCGGCGGAATGGCTCAAGCGCGCGGCACGCTGCGTCGATTTCGAGGAGGCGCGGAAAGCTCGAGACGTCGACATTGAACCGGCGTGCATTGGCCACCTGAGGCACCAGGGCGATTTCTGCGATGGTCGGGGCTGGGCCAAACAAAAAATCCTGCCTTGGCAGCTCATTCGCTTCGGCTTCGAGCGCCGTGAAGCCAACCGTGATCCAGTGCGCATACCAGCGCATTGTTTCTTCTTCCGACGCGCCGAGCTGGTTACGGAGATAGGCGCGCGGGCTCAGGTTGTTCAGGGGGTGAATGTCACAGGCAATCGTGTCTGCAAACGCCCGAACGCGCAGACGCGTCCAGGGGTCAGGTGGCAGGAGCGCAGGCCCCGGCAAGGTTTCGTCGATCCATTCGAGGATGGCCATGGACTGCACGCCAAGGCGCCCGTCGACTTCAATGGCGGGCACGCGCATCTGCGGATTGATCTGCCGGTAGGCGTCCGACAGCTGTTCGTCCGCTCCCGGAGCGATGTTGATGTTGACGGCGTCATACGCAGCGCCCTTGAGATTGAGCGCGATCCGGACGCGGTAAGCGGCCGATGAGAACCTGAAATCATAAAGCCGGATCATGCGAGGTCTCCCAGTTCGAGGATGTCGAGGAGGGCTTCGCGGGCGAGCCGGCATTCGTCGGCAAATGCGGGATCTGCGAGGTCGGCGGGAGAAAGGCGGTCACGGTAAGTGGCCCGGACGCAGGCTTGCAGTTCGTCGATCTGTTCCTCGTCGAGCAGAACGCCCTGGTGACACGCTGCGAGTTCGGCTTCGGTCATCACGACGCGAAGCCGGAGACAGGCCGGGCCGCCGCCATTGCGCATCGACTGGCGCACATCGACAAACTCGACGCGGCCAATCGGGCCATTCGACTGCACCAGCCGTTCACAGAATGCCCGGGTTGATTTGGTCTCCTGCGTTTCGACCGGCGCGACCAGCACCAGCAGGTCTTCGCCCGGAAACTGCAGGAGCTGGGAGTTGAACAGGTAGGACGAGATAGCGTCCGCCAGAGGCACGTCCGCGTCGGGCACCATGACCGGTGCCAACTCGAACCTGCCCGACGCCGCAGCGCGCAAGGCGGCGAGTGTTCCCGCGGTGTCTTCAAAGGCGAACTCGTGGAAGAATAACGTGCCCAAGGCGCCGACGCACACAACATCATTGTGAAAAGCGCCGGCGTCGATTGCGCGCCGGGATTGGCGGGCGAAGACGGTGCGCGCCGGATCAAGCGTGTGCGCCCGAGCGACCGATTGCGCGGCGAGCAATGTTTGCCGGGCCGGAAATGCCGTCTGACCCATATCTCCCGATTCCCGTCCGTAGACGAACAGCTCTACGCCCGGCGCGCCGTGCTCCGCGCACAGGCGCACGTGATTGGCCGCGCCTTCATCCGCGAAATCCGCATGGGCCGGCAACGCGCTGTGGACCGCGAACTGATCCTCTCCCGAGAAGATCGACACAAGGCTCGCCGTCGTGTCGGGATGTTCGAGGCTGCGGTGCAGCATGGTCGAGAGATTGGCGGGCGTGAAATGCAAGCGACCGTCCGCCGCGTCGGCCGAGGGTGACACCGTGGCAGCGTTGGCAGTCCACATGCTGCTGGCCGAGTACGCGACCTTCAGCAACCGCGGCGCGGTGGCGGCAGCGGCTTCGATCATCTGCGCATCGGTTCCGCCAAATCCAGCCGATGCGAGGAGGTCGAAGTTCGGCCGGGCGAGTGGCGGGAGGATACCCTGCACCAACCCTGCCCGGACCAGCTTGCGCATTTTCTCGAGGCCCTGCACCGCGGCTTCACGCGGATTGGAGATATCACCGGCGTTGCGGGCGCTCGCAAGATTGCCGTCTGACAGGCCGCCATAGTTGTGGCTCGGGCCGATGAGGCCGTCAAAGTTGACTTCAAAAGCTTCGGTCATGGGGCGTCTCCGGCGGGAAAACCGGGCGCCGTCATCCGGGCGGCTTTCGGTGATAGCTGGCTGGCCTGAGGCCAGGCGCAATAATCAGCCGCGTAGTACGCGCCGGGCCGGAAGTTTCCGGAAAGACCGGGGCCGCCGAAGGGCATCGACCCGCTCGCGCCTGCCGTCGGCCGGTTTCGGTTCAAGACACCCGCGCGCATTTCCATGTAGGCTGTTTCCCACTTGGCATCGTCATCACAGACGAGCCCGCCGGACAGTCCATACTTCGAGGCGTTGGCACGCGTGATGGCCTCGTCGAACGTCTTTATCCGGACGATCTGCATCAGGGGACCGAACAGTTCTTCATCCGGGACATCGGCTGCGCGGGTCACATCCACGATGCCCGGCGTGACGAACCCTCCCCCGCGCTCCATTCCCGACAACGGCAACAGGACAGTTGCCCCGTGCCCCACAAGCATGGCCTGAAATTCGAGCGCTTGATCCCGGGCACGCTCTGACACAAGCGGTCCCATGAAGATGTCAGGCTCGTCCCAGGCGCCAATCCGGAGTCCCGTCGCGCGGGCCGCAATCGCCTCGACGACCGCATCCCCGAACTTGCCCTCCGGCAGGATGATGCGCCGGGCGCAGGAGCAGCGCTGACCGGTCGTCAGGTAAGCCGATTGTGCTGCAATATCTGCTGCCGCTTCGATGCTTGCAGGCTCCCAGATGATGAGCGGATTGTTGCCGCCCATCTCCAGCGCAAGGATCACATCGGGACGCCCCGCAAAATGGCGGTGGAAGAAAACGCCCGTCGCCGCTGAACCCGTAAAGAGAAGGCCATTGATCGGCTCACTGATCAAGGCGGCGCCGGTGTCGCGTCCGCCCTGCACGATGTTGAGACAGCCCGGCGGGAGACCCGCCGCCGCAAAGCATTCCGCCATCAGGGCGGCCACGCCGGGAGCGAGTTCGGAAGGCTTGAATACGCAGGTATTTCCCGCGAGCAGTGCCGGAACGATGTGTCCGTTCGGCAAATGGCCGGGAAAATTGAAAGGTCCAAAGACGGCCATCACGCCGTGGGGCCGGTGTGTCAGCCGGGCAGAACCGAATGCAGCCGCTTCGGTCTTCTCGCCCGCGCGCTCGATCTGCGCGGCAATCGACACGCCGATCTTGGCTTTCATCGTTGCGGCTTCGGCGCGGGAATCCCACAAGGCCTTTCCCATGTCGCGGCTGATCACTTCGGCGATGGCTTCCGAGCGCTTGCCGAGTTCATCCGCATACCGCTCAAGCACCGCAACACGGGCTTCGAGCGGGCGCCGCGACCAGTCGCGAAAGGCCGCGCGAGCTGAGGCAACCGCTTCCGCGACATCCCTCGAGTCCGAACCTGCGCCTTGCCAGGTCACCTCACCAGAGGCTGGACAGGACTTTGAAAACGGGGCACCGCGCCCAGCGCGCCAGCGGCCATCAATGTATACGCCGTCGTACATTACTTGCTCCGCATCCAAACCCGTGCCTGCGACCCCGCCTTGATCTTTAGCGCGTCGAGCACGTCGGGGGACGCCACGACGCCCGCGTCTCCGCGCCGGGCGAACTTGCCAAGTGTCACGCGGAAATCCGGCAACCGGTTGCTCGACAGAAGCCCCTGCCGCGCTTCGGGATCACCGTTCGTCTCGCCGGCCTCGACGGAGACCAGACGGCTCTCCTGAATGGTCTTGATGTGGCGGCGCTGGGCAGCGACGAGCGGGCCGCCGTCGAAGATGTCGACCGTGCGGTCAAACTCGAAGCCCTCCCACTGGAGCAGCTTGTAAGCGCCAACGCCTTCGGCGTGGCAACGCCCGATGACTTCACGCGCCTCTGTCGGAAGCACATCCACGTAGATGGGATAACGCGGCATGAGGTCCATGATGAACTGGTTGTCGGTCGTGGCCGAGAGCTTGTCGGCGTCTGCGAAATCCATCCGGAAGAAATGGCGGCCGAGGCATTCCCAGAAGGGCGAGACACCCTGCTCGTCCACAACGCCGCGCAGTTCTGCGAGGACCCTGTCGCTGAACCGGTCCGGCGCAGCGGCCATCAACAGGTAGCGTGATTGCGCGGCCAGACGCCCGGCGCCGCCTCCGCGGTGATCCGGCTTAAGGAACAGTGTGCCGACTTCCGTGTAGCCAACATACTCGTTGGTGAGCACGAGGGCGTCCATGTCGAAGCGCAAGTTTCCGGCCGCGGCACTGGCCTGTGCGAGGGTAATGATCCGGTAGTTGAAGAAGGGCTGGTCGATCCCCGTTCCGGCCTTGACAGCAGAACAGCCAACGACCTGACCGGTCGCGACGTGTTCCATCATCATCAGATACTTGCCGTATTGCAGATTCCGCTGGCGCCCGTGGAAGGCGCGGTCGGATTTCGCAAGCCGCTCGGCAAGGATGGGTTCATCCACCGGAAGACTCGTAAATCCGGGTCCGGACAATTCGGCAAGCTGCATCAGGGCGTCCAGATCGTCGGGACGCGAGGGACGCATCACATAGGTCGTCGCCATATCAGCGCCCCATCAGGTCCTTGATGCGCCGCCCGTCCATGCGCCCGTCCGCGAGCCGGTTGAGGATCAGCGTGGACAGAAGCGCGCGCTCCGGAAAGCTCTCTGTAATGACGAATTCTTCCGGAGAATGGATGCGCCCGCCGCGCACGCCCAAGGTGTCGACGTTCGGCACACCGGCTGCGAAGATATTGTTGCCCTCGCAGACGCCGCCTGTGTCCACGAATTCGATGTCGAGGCCAATCGCCCGGCCTGTCGCGTGAACGGCATCGAACAAGGCTTGTTGCGCAGTGTTGCGCGGCTTTGGCGGGCGATAGAAGCCGCCATGCAGATGGCCGTGAATCCCGTCTCGCTTCACGGCGCGGTCGAACAATGCCCTGACCTGCTGCGTCGCCCATTCGGCCGCCTGTTGGTCCGGTGCGCGGGCACCGAAGCGGACGATCGCGAGGTCCGGCACGATGTTGACCGGCGAGCCGCCTTCGATCGAACCCACATTGAAGGTGACGCCATTGAACTGGCTGTTGAGCGCTTCGAGTCCGAGTACGAGTTCGGCAGCCGCCTCGATGGCGCTGCGCCCCTCTTCCTTGGCGCGGCCTGCATGCGCCGCGCGGCCGTGCAGCACGATGTCGAAAACGGCCGAGCCCTTGCGCCCGCCGGCCATGGCGCCGGTTTCCATTGCCGGCTCATAGGTCATGCCGATCACGGCGCCGGAGGATGCTGCGCGCCGCAGCGACTCGCCGCTGGCGAAGTTACCGATCTCTTCGTCCGGTGTCAGAACGATGCGGTATCCGAGCTTATCCTTCAGGCGGCCGGCTTCGAAAGCCTTCAGCGCCTCCAGCATCACGCAGATGCCGCCTTTCATATCCGCCATGCCGGGACCGTTGATTCGGCCATCGCCGAGGTCCGTGACCGTTTCGAAGATGCCGGGTGCGAACACCGTATCGTAATGACCGGACATCACGACCTGCACCGGTGCGTCCGGGCGGGACGATATCTCGACGATCGGGCCGGTATAGGTTTCGGTGGCCTTGCCATCGGCGCCGATCAGCTCAAAGCGGGGGCCTTCCACAAGCGCGATGTCGGCCTCCAGGTCGGCGAAAGCATCGGCGAGCAACGGCGCAAACCGGCGCAGCCCGTCCGTGTTCTGACTGCCGGTATTGTGGCCTGACCATGTGCGGGTGCGCGCCAGCATGCCAGCTGCGGCAGCATTCAGCCGCTCACGCGCGGCTTCATCGTCGGCGGAAAGTACGGAGAGATCTGTCATGGGCTCTTGGTTTCACAGCTGGAACGGGGCGGCAAGCCTCGCAGGGTCAACCGCAAAACAAAAACGGCCCGGCAAACTGCCGGGCCGTCTCTTTTAACCGTCTTCCAGTGATTACTGGACGATGATGGTGACTTCCGAACGACGGTTCAGCGGCTCGCGCACGCCGTCGTTGGTGGCTTTCGCCAGTTCCGACTCGCCTTTACCGGCTTTGTCGATCGTTGCGGTGATACCGCGATCGGCAAGAGCGGCTGCAACGATGTCAGCGCGGCGGATCGACAGGGCCTCGTTGTAGGCGTTGCCGCCCGAGGTGTCGGTGTGGCCGACGATCGTGACGCTACCTGCAGAGCAACCGGTGCCGGCTGCAATGTTGGCCACGGCCTGATCGATAACGGCAGCTGCCTGGCTCGTCAGATCCGAGCGATCCCACTCGAAGTACACGACGAACTGCTGGTTGAGTGCCGAGCAGACCTGCTGAACCGTTTCAGCCTCAACCGGCGGGGCCGGAGGTGCTGGCGGTTCCGGCGGCGGAGCCGGCGGCTCTGGCGGCGGCGGGGGCGGCGTCACGCCGAAGGCGTAGCGCAGACCGATCGTTGCCGTGTGGTCGGTGTAGTCAACGTCGTAAGGAACGCTGGTGTGCTTGCCGTCGAACTCAAGCTCTTCAGCGGTGAAGTACTTGTAGCCGAGGTCGAGCGTCAGGCGGTCCGAAAGGGCGAAGCCGATACCGGCGAGACCCTGCCAGGCAAGGCCGGAAGCAGTGTCGCTGAAGCCGTTGGCGGCGCTGAGGTTCGGGGCGACGCCCGTGGTGCGGTTGGTGGCTTTTGCGCGGATGCGCGTGCCGCCGACGCCAACGCCGATGTACGGACGAATCGTGCCGTCAGCGTTGAAGTCATAGATACCGTTGATCATGAGGTCCATGACGGTGGCGGTGCCAGCCGGATTGACCTGGCGGCCAGGCAGCGTGCCGGAAATGGTCGGGGAGACGTCAAGGTCTCCACCGCGATAACCGATGACGCCTTCGAGACGCAGGCCGTTATCATAGGCGTAGCCGAAGCCGCCCTGGGCGCCGAGCAGCTCGGAAGCATCCGAATCGCCAGCCAGTTTGCCGTTCTGGTTGCCAGTGGCGTCGTGATCAACGCGACCGTCGAACGTGTATTGCAGATCGGCGCGGGAGTACCAGCCTTCTGCATGCGCCGGAAGGCCGGCAGACGCGAAAGCGGCCGCGGCAGTCGCGCACATAAGAGTTTTCTTCATACTCAATCCCCTTCTGTGTGCCGAGAGACGGGATTGCCTTCGGCCGCAGGATGATACGGTTAAACCGCATATTCGCGTGTTAAAGGGTTTTTCGGGAATCCGCGAGAGATTTCCCGGAGAAAATCGCCCGATTCCATGGAAAAGTCCGCACACCGCGACCCTTTTGCAACACGTAGGAATACGGACGTCAATTGAAGTTTTTGTAGAAATTACAGGGACGAGCCTGATGGTACCGCCTCCCCGGCTTGAACGGGGGACCTCTGGTTCCACAAACCAGCGCTCTAACCAACTGAGCTAAGGCGGCAATCAGGTTTCGGCATACAGGCCCATCGCTACGGTTTCAAGGCCGTCGCGAATCCGCCCAGTTACGCCGGTTCAGACCTTCACGACCTGGTCGAATTCCAGGTCAACCGGCGTGCCCCGGCCGAAAATCGATACGGTCACTTTGAGGCGGCCATTGGCCTCGTCGATTTCTTCCACAGCGCCTTCGAAGCCCTGGAACGGGCCGTCATTGACCTGCACTTGTTCGCCGATCTCGAAGCTGATCCGCGCGCGGGGACGCTCAGCCGAAACATCGGTCGATTTGCCAAGGATCCGGTCCACTTCGCGCTGGCGAACCGGCAACGGCTTCTTGCCGCCCTCAGCGCCGAGGAAGCCGGAAACTTTCGGCGTATCCTTGACGAGGTGGTAGATGTCGTCGGTCAGCTGAGCTTTCATGAGCACGTAGCCCGGAAAATAGCGCCGTTCGACGGTCTTCTTCTTGCCGCGGGCGACTTCCACGACTTCTTCCGTCGGAACCCCGATCTCTTCGATCAGGTGCGTCAGCCCCTTGCGTTCGGCCTGCTCGCGAATCGATCCGGCCACCTTCTTCTCGAAGTTCGAGTAAGCATGGACGATATACCATTTGGCTTCAGGCATGGGCCGAGCACGCTCCTGTTGGTCTGGATTCGTTGAGAGCACCCTCAGGCGCCCCGTATCAAGTTCACGAACCACATAATGATGGTATCGGCCGCGAAAAGAAAGATTGCGATCAGGATCGACATGATGACAACAAAAATGGTCGCCTGAATCGTTTCCTGACGGGTCGTCCAGGTCACCTTGTTGCCCTCCGCCCGCACCTGCGAGAAGAAGGTCAGCGGTCCGACCCGCTTTTTCTTCGGTTTCTGGTCCTTGTCGGCCATTATGTCACTCGTTTTTCAAAGGCGGGCGATTAGCGGGTTTAGCGGTCGGCGTCCACGGCAAATCTGCAACAGAAGTTATGGTTCTCAGGATTTGGGGGCGTCGACGTGGCTTCGCAAGGCGATGTCTGCGAACCGGCTTCAGGGCCGGCCGGCACCGAAGGACCGGCCCGGAAGGCCCGGAATATCAACGGTGACAGCAAACAGACTGCCCGAAAGAGGACGTGCATCGAGCTGGGGGAAACTCAAACCTGCCCGGGACGTAGTGATAAACAGCGTTCGCAGATCTTCCCCGCCGAGCGCGCCAGCTGTGGGGAAAGGCGCGGCCAGCACGATCACCTGATCGATCTGACCGTCCGGCTTGAACCGGACCACGCGTGAGGCGCCATGCAGGCAGGTCCAGAGACCACCTTCCCGATCGACCGTCGAGCCAAAGGGCATTCCGCCCAGTTCGTGCGTGAAGGCGAAGGTCCGGCGCCCGCCAACCGCCCCCGTTTCGGGGTCGATATCGTGCGCAAGGATTTCCCGCTCCGCCGAGTCGCAGGTGTAGAACGTGCGCCCGTCCGGCGAAAACTCGAATGTCCGGGACAAAAGCACCGACGGCAGCCGGATCGGCGCGATGGTACGATCCGTGCCGTAACGGTAATAGTTTCCGATCGGCTCGCGTTCGGCATCATCCTCGGTCGCGAACCAGAACGATCCATCCGGGGCCACGCCGCCGTCGCTCGTCCGGTTGGTGTCGGGTTCGCCCGACACCACGGCCAGGCGCTCGTAGACTTCCGTCGCCGGGTCGAAGAATCCGATCTCCCGGTCCGCGGCCATCAATAGCATGCCGTCGTAGAGTACGATCCGGCTGGGGCGAACGGGCAGTTCATATCGCCGCGTGTTGCCGGTTCGGGGGTTATACCGGTGCAGCTTGGCCCGTTTCTGATCCACCCACCACAGGAAGCCCTCGGCATGACTCCAGAGGGGCGATTGCCCGATCAGGCATCCGGTAGGCGCAACGCATTCGGGAGAAATGATCATCGAAGGGCCGGACTCCTCACGTCTAGGCGGGCCTTAGTCTTCACCGAGCAGTCCGGCAAGATCGGCAAGTTCAAACAACCCGTCCTGCAGGGCCTCGACCGCCGACGTTTCTTCCACATCTGCGCCCAGGGCATCCAGCGCAAATCCGTAGGCCTCCAGCAGCGGACCATCTGCCACGAGCAGGACTTCGTCACCGGGATCATAGTGAGCCGCCACGTCCGCGCCAATCATCAGGCCGGCCAGAGCTGCCGCCTTGTTGGCGGGCGACAGGAGGCCCTGCCGGATCGCGGCCTCGACCGAGAACACAGGCGGCGAATCATCGGTGTCGAGCGCGCGCTCGATCCAGTCCCGGAAAACCTTGGCATCGAACGTCTGCGGGCTGTCCGAGTTTAACGACAAGGTGCCATGGGACAGCAGGAGATCGCGCAGCTCGGCGGTTATCTCGGTTGAAAACTCCATGAGCCGGCCATGTTCTACCACGCAGTGGCGCGTATGCGGACCCGCGATGCAGATCGAGCCGTTTGCGTCTCCAAGACCCACGAGAACCGCTTCCGCGCCGCAAGTCAGGTCCGGCGGGGCGTGCTGGCTGATCCACGGAATGAGGTGAATGCCGTCATGCTGAACGAGGTTCTGGGGAAGTTGCGCGAGTGCTGCCGGCGTCGAAATCACCTGCCCGCTTGCGGGGACCAAACGCGCGGGCACATCACCGCAGCCGATGATCGGAATGGCGCCGACATCGCCCAGCCATTCGGAGAAATCGAAACGCAGCCGGCTTGGCCAGTTCGGGTCATTCACGACCGGCCGTTCTCGCAACTCAATGGCAGAAAGTATCTCGCCGGCCGGCCCGAATGCCCAGGCGCGGATCAAGGACCCCGCCCATTCGAAGCCGATCAGGGCCAACTTTTCCTGCATACAATCATCCTGCCGGAACCGGGCCGGTCACTCGCCTGAAGAAAGCCTCTCTCCCGTCTCGCGGCTAGCCCGGGATGTCAA
>JAIXVM010000296.1 GCA_027482995.1 Hyphomonadaceae bacterium
AGCCATTTCCGTGACAGAAATTTAAGACGTCCGCATGCCCCGGAAACCCGCGCGCCACGGGAAAAAACCTGCGAATTCCACAGCCTCCGTTTGCGCCATGTTAAGCCTAACAGGCGAAACGTGGCGGCTCGTCTCTCGCAAACACCGGAGCGCCTTGCCTCATGAAAGATACCGCCATCAGAGACAACGAGCTGCGCACGGTGAGTGATCCGGTCTGGCGGATCCTGACCGGCGCTGCCGCCTTCGGGGCAGGCGTGTTCGTGTGCGGCAGCGTTGGCTCCTACGTGCCGTCCGATCCGAGCTGGAACGCCGCCACGGGCGCAGAGGTTCAGAACCTGTTTGGCGCCACCGGCGCGAACTTCGCGGACGTCGCCCGTCAGGTGCTCGGCTGGTCCGGCTGGATCGCCGGCCTCGCGCTGATGATCGGCGGCGCAATGCGCGCCGTGCTGGTCGGCAAGCCGCGCATCCGCCGCTGGGTTTACGGCACCGTTTCGGTCCCGCTCTCGGCCGCCGCGTTCGCCGCCTGGCCCGTGCCGGAAACCTGGCCGCTCAGCGCCGGTCTCGGCGGCATGTTCGGCGACGGCCTGTTCAATCTCACTGTGCTGCCCTTCCGCGCGCTGATGCTGCCGGCGCCTGAAAGCTGGGCCGGCTTCCTGATGGGCGGCTGCGCGCTCTGGGCCGGTCTGGCCGCGCTCGGTTTCCGCCGCCGCGATGCGAAACTCCTGTCCGAAACCGCCGCGATCTCCGGCAAGCATGCCGTCACCGGCGCAGCCGGTCTGGGCGGCCTGCTGATCCGCATCGGCCACCAGCTCGCCGGCCCGAAACCCGTCCGTCTCGACGAGCCTGTTCCGGCCGACCGTACCCTGATCATCAAGCACGATGACGACTACACGCCGTCGACCTCCTCGCGCCACTTCACCGGCAACGCCGCACCAACGGTCGAGACCCGCTACGGCGCCGCCGCCTGGGAGGAGGACGAGGACGACATCGATGAGCTCGACGCCGATCTCGATGACGAGGACATCACCGCTGCGCCGGTGCCCGCGGGTGTCCGCTTCGCCGTCCCCCGCGCCGGCCCGAAAACCACCGCAGCCCCGAAAGTCGCCAAGCCCGAGCGCCGCCGCACGTCGACCCGCCTGCCTTCGCTTGACCTCTTGCAGGTCCCCGAGGAGCGCCGCGAGACGTTCGACGAGGAAGCCCTCATCGCCAAGGCCGAGCGCCTGTCCTCCGTCCTCAAGGAATTCCGTGTCCAGGGCCGCATCAAGGAAGTCCGTCCGGGTCCGGTCATTACCCTGTTCGAGATGGAACCCGCCCCCGGCACCAAGTCCTCGCAGGTCATCACGCTGGCCGACGACATTGCCCGTTCGATGAGCGCCGTCTCGGCCCGCGTCGCGGTGGTCCCCGGCAAGAACGCGATCGGCATCGAACTGCCGAACGACGAGCGCGAGAAAGTTTTCCTCCGCTCGATCATGCAATCCGAGGCCTATGTGAACTCGCGCGCCTCGCTGCCCGTCGCCCTCGGCGAAGACATCGGCGGTATGCCCACCGTGGTGGACCTTGCCCGCATGCCTCACCTGCTCGTCGCCGGTACCACCGGTTCGGGCAAGTCGGTCGGCGTCAACGCGATGATCCTGTCGCTGCTCTACCGCCACACACCCGACCAGGTCCGCTTCATCCTGATCGATCCGAAGAAACTCGAATTCACCGTCTATGAAGGCATCCCGCACCTGCTCGCCCCGGTGATCACCAAGGCGCCGGAAGCCGTCAACGCGCTCAAGTGGGCCGTGCGTGAAATGGAAAGCCGCTACGAACTCATGTCGAAGGCAGGCGTGCGCAACCTCGCCGGCTTCAACGACAAGGCCGCGAAGTACCGCGCCGCCGGCGAACCCATGACCCGCAAGGCCCAGACCGGCGTCGACGCGGGCGGCAAGCCCGTGTTCGAGAACGAAATGCTGCCAACCGATCACATCCCGCAGATCGTCGTCGTGATCGACGAGATGTCGGATCTGATGGTCGTTGCCGGCAAGGAAATCGAAGGCTGCCTCTTGCGCCTCGCCCAGATGGCCCGCGCCGCCGGTATTCACCTGATCACCGCCACGCAGCGTCCGTCCGTGGACGTCATCACCGGCACGATCAAGGCGAACTTCCCGACCCGCATCTCCTACATGGTCACCAACAAGGTCGACAGCCGCACCATCCTGAACGAGCAGGGCGCCGAACAGCTGCTCGGCCACGGCGACCTACTGTACCAGGAGCCCGGCAAGAAAACCCAGCGCCTCCACGGCCCGTTCGTCTCCGACGAGGAAGTCACCGCGGTCGCCGATTGGCTGCGCGAGCAGGGCGAGCCGGACTATGTGATGGACGTGCTCGAATCGCATGATGATGGCTCGGGCTCTGCCGTGATGGACGCCATGCTCGGCATGGGCGGCGAGGGTGGCGGCGGCGGCACGGATGACGACGCGCTGTTCGCCGAAGCCGTCCAGGTCGTGATCCGCGACCAGCGCGCCTCGACCTCCTATCTCCAGCGCCGCCTCAAGGTCGGTTACAACAAGGCCGCCGGCCTGATCGACCGCCTCGAGGAAGAAGGCGTCATCTCCGCCCCCAACCACAAGGGCGCCCGCGAAGTCCTCACCAAGGGCAAGGCCAACGCGGCCTAGCGCCGCGAACCCAAGACGAGCTTTGGTGGGCACAAAGGCAAAGGCTCCTGACCTCCCGAGATGGAGGCAGGAGCCTGATCGTTTGTGAGCACGTGAACTCCTCGTCCGGCCATCACCCCATGGGATACAGGATATCCTTGGTCACCGCGTCGCAAGCCTTCATCACATCGGCCGGGAGTTCCAGGTCCGCGGCCGCCAGAATATCCGCCAGCTGATCAAACTTCGAGACGCCCACAATCGTGGATGCCACGAAGTCATGTTGTTTCGACCAGGCGGTCGCCAGGGTCACCACGCTCATGCCAGCCTCGGCGGCGATTGCCATGAACCGCTCGGTGGAGGCGAGGGACTTCTCGTTCACGAAGCGCTTCGCCATCGCGGCCTGCCGCCCGCCGATCTTGAGATAGGAGGAGAAGCGCGCGCCTTCCGGCGTCGCCCCGCCATTGTACTTGCCGGACAAGACGCCGCCGCCGATCGGTGAATAGGGGATCAGGCTGACGCCTTCTTCCCGGCAAACCTTGGACAAGGCGTCTTCGAAGCGCCGGTTGTTCAGCGAGAAATTGTTCTGGATCGTCTGGTAGCGGACCACGCCGAGGCGTTCGGACGCTGCGATGGATTTCATCAGACCCCAGGCATCCTCGTTGGAGCAGCCAACGATCCGCACGAGCCCTTCGCGCACCAGCTCGTCCAGTGTCTCCATCGTCTCGTCATAGGCGATGCCGTGGTCAGGCCAGTGGGTCTGGTAGAGATCGATGTAATCCGTCTGCAGGCGGTCGAGGCTTGCCTCGATCGCGCGCCGGATATTGTGCCGGTCGAGCGCCGTCATGCCGGCGCGCTGTGATCCCTTGATCCAGCCATGCGAGGGTCCGCACACCTTGGTGGCCAGGATGATCGAGTCCCGGTCCTTGGTCTGCATCCAGCGCCCGAAGATCTCTTCCGTCCGGCCCGCCCATTTCGAATCCGGCGGCACCGGATAATTCTCGGCGGTGTCGTAGAAATTGATGCCGGCCTCGTAGCTGGCATCGAGGATGCGGAAGGCTTCGGCTTCATCCGTCTGGGACCCGAAGGTCATCGTGCCCATGCAGATATCGGAGACAAAGATCGGGCTCTTGCCCAGGCGGCGGTGTTTCATTTTTTCTTCCCTTTGACGGCGCGCGCCAACCTAACGCCGCCCGCGCAATGCGCCAGAGGGTCCGGCGGGTCAGCCGCGCGATCTTTCTTGCGGCTCGATGCAGCCCGCCGCCTCCAGAATGTCGAGCGCAGGCTGCAAGCCGGCCTCGTAGCGCTTCCACCGGCCGAGCGCGGTCGTGTAGAGCGGCTCGCGCACCTGCGCCGAGCTCGCGGTCGCCACGGGCGCCGCATTCTCGTGGAAAGAAAGGCACTGCGCCTCGAAGGGCAGGGCGCAGAAATCCAGGAGTCGCCGCACCTCGGTTTCGAGATCGGCGACAACCCGCTCGTAATGCACGACCGTAAACCGGTCCGCCGGCAGGCTCGCCTCGAAATGCCGGACCATCCGGTCGAACGCCACATAGTAGCGCGCCGTGTCCTCGAGCGTGTAGGCGTAATTGTAATAGGAGAAGCTCGTCGCAAACATCTGCCGGTAGTTCGACAGAACGGTATCGGCCGGATGCCGCCGCAAGCAGATCACCCGCGCCTCGGGCAACGCCGCCAGGGTCACCGGCGCCAGCAGGATGTTGAGCGGCATCTTGTCCGTGAAGCGGCTTTCGATCCCGAGCGAGGCCCGCACGCTGTCCATATATCCGTTGCCAAGCGAGCCAAGATCCACGCGGCCCGCTGCGTTCAGCGTTTCCGGGTCGAGCACGAGATTCGACGGCGTCTTCGCCATCCGCTTCAGGCAGAGCGCGAAGTCTGTCAGCTCTCCGGCAGAGGTCAGCGCGCTATGGCTCGACAGGATCCGGTCAACCAGCGTGGTCCCCGTCCGCGGCATGCCGCAGATGAAGACCGGCGCGCCCTTCGCGGTGCTCGTCCGTCCCCGGAGTGTTTCGGCCGCGCGGATCGCCGCGTCGAACAGCGCAGAGTCTGCCTTGGGATCATGTGAAATGAGCGCCCGCTTCCCCGCCTTCGCCCGGTCGAGCCAGAGCAAGGCCGCCTCTGGCTGCTGCATGTCCTCGAACGCCTTGGCGAGCGCATGCCCGATCCGAAGGGCGGCGTCGGGATCGTCCTTGTGCCGGGCAAACAGCCGCTCCAGTCCGGCGACCTCATTCGCTTCGGCCGTCTGCCGTGTGATCTGCACGAGCGCGGCAAGTCCGCGTGTGTCGCCCGTGCCTTCGGCGCAGCGCCGGTAAGCCTCCCGCGCCGCCGCCATCTCCCCCGCGAACTGAAGCGCCGCGCCGTGATTGTAGGCATAGTCCGCATTCCGGGGCTCGGCCGCCGTCGCCTGACCATACCAGGCGAGCGCTTCGCCGTGCAGCCCCGCCCGGCTCATAACCACGCCGATCGTGTCCAACGTGAAGGCGTCGACCGGGGCCAGCGCGCCCGCTCGGCGTGCGGCATCGACTGCTTCAGCCCGGCGGGAGAGGGCGATCAGGCACCGTGCCCGTTGGGCATGGGCTGCGGCATGACCGCCGTCCCGGCTGATCGCCGCCGCGAACAGCTCGTCGGCCTTGGCGTAGTTGGCATGCGCGAGGGTGAGCAGGCCCAGCAGGTAGAAGGCCTCGGCATTGGCGGGATCGGCCCGCAACACGCCCAGGCAGAGGGCATGCGCCTCGCGATAGTGTTGCTGGGCCAAAAGTTTGGCGGCCTGCTCAAGCTGCGCCGCGTGCGATCCCTGCAGTGATGAAAAATTGGGCACGACCTGTCCGGAGCTTACACGCAAGAGGAGAATATGTGCCCTTTTTGCTGCATTCGGACCGAAATTGAAAGCAACGGGCTTCGCACGGCTTGCGCGCGATTTCTCTTCGAAACCTATTGGCACCACAGGGGCGGTCTCGAATCCGCAAGCAAGGAAAAAACAAATGTCCCGCAAACATCTTCTTCTGACCGCGAGCGCCGCTGTGCTCGCCTCGAGCATCACTTTCTCCGCCAGCGCGCAGGAAGCTGCCGACGATCCGGCCAGCACGCTGCGCGTCGGCACGGTGACCGTCACAGCCACCCGCCGCGACGAGGACGTGCAGGACATCCCGCTGAACATTGCCGCCGTTGGCGGCGAGCAGATCGAGGAGCAGGGCTTCGACGAACTGGCGGACGTTCTCGCCTACGTTCCTGGCATCAACATCGTGGACCGGGGCGGCCGTCAGGGTAACCCGATCATCGTGCGCGGCCTGAACGCGGACGGGCTCGGCTCGGGCGACGGCAACAATAACGGCGGCGGCACGGTCGCCACCTATATCGGCGAAGTGCCGGTCTTCGTGGACTTGAAGCTGAACGATCTTGAGCGCGTCGAAGTCCTGCTCGGGCCGCAAGGTACGCTCTACGGCGCCGGCACGCTGGGCGGCGCGATCCGCTATATTCCGAAGAAGCCCGACTTCGGCGCCGACACGCTGGAAGTGCGCAGCGAAATTTCCCAATACTCTGAAGCCGACGACATTTCCTATGACACCGGCTTCACGTTCAACAAGGCGCTGGGCTCCAGCTTCGCGGTGCGTGGATCGCTCGATTTCGAACAGGATTCGGGCTTCATCGATTATCCGTTCGTGGTGCGCGAGATCGGCGTGTCCGATCCTGATCCGAACTTCGCCAACCCCGCGGCCGTTGCTGCCAACACGCGCCGCGTTGCCGATGCGGATGGCGAGGATGTTCTGTCCGCTCGCCTTGCCGCGCGCTGGGAGCCGACGGACTGGCTCGACGGCACGCTGACCTACTACCTCCAGAAAGCCGAGATCGAAGGCCGCCGCGGTTCCAGCCAGCAGCCGACGGTGCCGACCGGCGAGTATGAACTGGCCAAGCGCGTCGAAGAGCCGAACGAGATCACGAACCAGCTGCTCGCGCTCGAAGTGACAGCAGACCTTGGCTTTGCAGAGCTCACCTCATCCACCGGCTATTCGAAGTTCAACGATCTCGGTCAGCGCGACCAGACCGACCTGCTCATCACCCTCGAGTACAGCTACGAGTCCTTCCCCACCTTCACCTCCTTCACCCGCGAGAAAGGCAAGCAGGACCGGATCAACCAGGAACTCCGCCTCGTCTCGACCACGGAAGGTCCGCTGAACTGGATCGTCGGCGCCTTCTACAACCAGCTTGAATCCGCTTCTTACTCTGCCGAGTACACCCCGGGCTATGCCGATTTCGCCGGCTTCGACCGGCCCGACGATTTGGAATACTATTCGCAGGGCTATTCGAAGCTCGAGGAATCGGCCTTCTTCGGTGAGATCGGATACGACATCACCGACAAATGGTCCGTCACGGTCGGCGGCCGGTATTACCAGTACGACCTTGAATCGTTCAGCGACGTCGACTTCCCGCTGTTCGATCCGGACTTCATCCCGGTCGGCGTCAGCGGATTGCAGGATAGTCTGCAGGCGGACTTTGCCGCCGGCAGCCCGAATGGCACCGAGCGGACCAGCCAGTCCGACGAAGGCACACTGTTCAAGTTCAACACGTCCTACAAGTTCACGGACGACGTGCTCGGCTACTTCACGGTGTCTGAAGGTTACCGGATCGGCGACCAGAACGGGGTTGCCGCCTGTCCGGCATTCGATCCGCTGGCGCCGAACGTGCAGGGCGCCTGCGCGCTGGCGCCCGGCCAGCAATTCGGCCCGAACCCCGGCGACGTGTCGACGCGCGACGAACGTCAGTACGCGCCTGATACGACGAAGAACTACGAAGCGGGCTTCAAGACGACGCTCTATGATGGCCGCGTGACGTTCAACGGCGCCGTGTTCTTCGTCGAATGGACCG
This sequence comes from Hyphomonadaceae bacterium, assembly GCA_027482995.1. Classification (GTDB taxonomy): domain Bacteria; phylum Pseudomonadota; class Alphaproteobacteria; order Caulobacterales; family Hyphomonadaceae; genus Hyphomonas. The sequence continues at coordinate 7,512 of JAIXVM010000296.1, forward strand.
ATCCGCAGCTGACCTCAGCCACGATCAACGCGTCGATCCCGATCGTCGTGAATGCGGAAGGCGCCGAAACGAAAGGCGTCGAGCTGAATGGCAGCTGGGCGGTGTCCGATGCACTGTCGGTGCGCGGCAGCTACAGCCGTTCCGAAGCCTCGCTGACGGCGGCGGCTCCCGGTCTCGTCTCCTCGATCACACCGCCGGGCTTCGCAACCGTCCTGATCGACGGCCGTGACGGGGACCGTCTGCCCGGCTCGCCGGAAGACCAGTTCTCGATCTTCGGCTCGTACGTCTACGATGTGGCGGCCGGCCGTACACTGACGTTCAATGGCGGCTATTCCTGGCAGGGCGATGTGCTGTCGCGCACGGGCGGTCTTGGTGATGGCCTCACGCTTGACAGCTATGGCGTGGCCAACGTCTCGGCCGTGTATGACACGGGCCCGTGGTCGGCTTCGCTCTTCATCAACAACCTGTTTGACGAGTATTATGAAACCGGTGTCGTCTCGACCCCGCTGTTCAATCAGGTTCTCACCGACGCGGACGGCGGCGACGTGAACACGCGCAGCTTCTTCACCTACGTGGGCGCGCCGCGCGTAATCGGCGCCCGGTTCAACTACAAGTTCGGCGGGTAATGGAAGTCTGAGCAGGCCGGGTTCACCCCGGCCTGACGGGGCGCCGGGGGGCGTCAGACCGGAAAAGGCCGTCCGAAAGGGCGGCCTTTTTTGTTCCTGTTCTTGAGTTTTCCTTGAACCCCTCTCCTTTGGGAGAGGGGCAGGGGTGAGGGGCTTGAGGTCAATTGCTGTTGCTAGCCCCTCATCCCCAACCCCTTCTCCCCAAGGGAGAAGGGGCTATTTTTTACAACCCATCAAAAAACACCGCGCCGTCCTTCATCACGAAGTCAACGTCTTCGAGTTCGCGAACGTCCGCCAGCGGATCACCGGTGACGGCGATGATGTCGGCGCGTTTGCCGGGGGTCAGGGAGCCTATGTCGTTCTTCAGGCCGAAGAGTTCGGCATTGCCGATCGTGGCGGCGCGGATCGCATCGGCCGGGCTCATGCCCCATTTGACCATGAAGGCGAACTGGCGGGCATTGTAGCCATGGGTATAGACGCCCGCAT
>JAIXVM010000084.1 GCA_027482995.1 Hyphomonadaceae bacterium
GCCGAATGGTGCGGCGCGCGGAACGGCCGGGTGCGGGAAAGCTGTCCGCGCTGCAGCAGGCCCGCGATCGATTGGATTTGAGAGGCTTCGAGGAGCTCCCGCGCGGAGAGCGGCGGCAGCAGTCCCGGCAGTCGCTGGGCCAGCATGGACTTGCCCGACCCGGGCGGTCCGCAGAACAAGAGGTTGTGGCCACCCGCAGCCGCAATCTCGAGCACACGCTTCGCTCCTTCTTGACCTTTGACATCGCGCAGGTCCGGCCCGGTGGGCGCCTCCAGCAGGTCGCCCTTTTTCGGCGGCGGCAGGACGCTGCGCCCGGCAAAATGATTGATCAGCGCAATCAGGCTGGGCGCCGGCAATACGCCGCCGCCCGCCCAGGCAGCTTCGGGACCACACGCGTCCGGACAGATGAGGCTGAGCCCCATCGCTTCCGAAGCCATTGCGGCGGGGAGCACGCCGGAGGTTTCAACCAGCCGTCCATCCAGCGACAGTTCGCCCACGGCGGCATACTTCGACAGCTGGTCTTCCGGAATGACGCCCAGCTTGGCCAGCATCGCCAGCGCGATCGCCAGATCATAATGGCTGCCTTCCTTTGGAAGGTCCGCGGGCGCAAGGTTGACGATCACGCGCTTCGGCGGCAGCGCCAGACCGAGCGCGGCGAAGGCGGCCCGGACCCGTTCCCGGCTTTCGCCGACCGCCTTGTCCGGCAGGCCGACAATCATGAAGGCCACCTGCCCGCCCGAAAGCTGGACCTGCACATCGACGGGCTGCGCCTCGACGCCGTCAAACGCGAATGTGGTGATCCGTGCAACCATTGCCCACCTCGTCCCCCGAGCCCCCGGAGGTTGATAAGGGTTAACAGAGGGCGAAGAACAAATCCAGAACTGATTTATCCGGCAGCGAGATTTTCTTCGACCGCGGCGAGCGCTGCCCGCACGACCTCAAGACCCGCGCCCTTGCGCGGCGCCTGCTCGGACAGGATGCGCCGCCACTGGCGCGCGCCCGGCTGACCGGTGAACAGGCCGAGCATGTGCCGCGTCATCGCATGCAGGCTGACGCCCTCGGCGAGCCGCGCCGCGATGTAGGGCTCATAGGTCCGCACAGCCTCACTCTCAGAAACCACGGCCGCCCCGCCGAACAGCCGGGCATCCACGCCGCCGAGCAATCCGGGCGTCTGGTAGGCGGCGCGCCCCAGCATGACGCCGTCGAAGCATTCCAGATGCTCTGCACACTGATCGAGCGTCGTGATCCCACCGTTGAGCACAATGGTCAGCTGCGGCCGTGCGCGTTTCAGTTCTGCCACGAGGCCATAGTCCAGCGGAGGCACCTCGCGGTTCTCCTTCGGGCTGAGCCCCTTGAGCCAGGCCGCGCGCGCATGCACCGTGAACACGGAGCATCCCGCCGCCGACACCTTGTCGACGAAGGTGAACAGCGTCTCGCGTGCGGGCAAGTCATCAATGGCGATCCGGTTTTTGACCGTCACGGGGATCGATACCGCCGACCGCATCGCTGCGACACAATCTGCCACGAGATCCGGCTCCGCCATCAGGCAAGCCCCGAACGCGCCGGACTGAACCCGGTCCGAGGGGCACCCGCAATTGAGGTTCACCTCGTCATAGCCGAACCCCTCCGCAATGCGGGCAGCCTCTGAGAGCTTCCGCGGATCCGAACCGCCAAGCTGCAGCACGAGCGGATGCTCCTCAGCGCTGTATCCAAGCAGGCGCGCACGGTCACCGTTCAGCACCGCGTCCGCCGTCACCATCTCCGTCCACAGCAGCGCACGTTTCGTCAGCACGCGGTGAAACGCCCGGCAATTCCGGTCCGTCCAGTCCATCATCGGCGCGACAGAGAAGCGGTAGCGATCACTTTGCACGGTGTCGGCAGTCCTTGGAAAACAGCAGCGCCCGCGCGCTTAGCCCGCCGCGCGGCCAATGACCAGAGCGCTCCTGCCCTAACCCTTCGCGGTGATCTCGCCCAGCCGGTTTTCGGAATGAAAGGCGCGCTTCAGCGCTTCACGCGCCTCCGACACCTCAAGCTGCTTCAGTGCCAGCGCAGCCTGCGCAGCGCTGATATCGCTGATCACCTTGCGCACATGCCCGTTCTGCTCGGCAAGTCGCAGGGCGTCAAATCCCGCGGCGGTATTGTCCATCGCCGCAAGGCCCGCCCGCATCTGCCGGATGGCGACCTCGATGCGCTCGGCCTCGGTCTGCAGGATCAGCAACCGCTGCTCGGCGCCCTGACGCTTCAGCGCCACGATCTTCTTCAGCACATCTTTCTGCTTGGCCATTCCGCGTGTCATACAGGATTGCGAATGCGGTCAACGAACTGGATCGCTGCCGCGACGGCCGCGAAATGCTCGGGGCGGATTTCCTCATCGACTTCGACCAGCTTGTAGAGCGAGCGCGTTGCCGGCGGGTCGTGGTAGATGGGGATATTGTTCTCGGCCGCGATCTCGCGGATTCTCGCCGCCAGGTTATCCATACCCTTGGCCACGCAGACCGGCGCCTTCTGGCTGCTGGGATCCCATTTCAGCGCGACCGCATAGTGCGTCGGGTTGACCATGATGACCGTGGCCGTCGGCACGTTCTTCATCATCTGGCCGTTTGCAATCTTCATCGCCTTCTGCCGGCGCATCTGCTTGAGTTCAGGATCACCCTCGCTCTGTTTCATTTCCTTCTTCATCTCTTCGCGCGTCATCTTCAGCTTGTTGAGATGGAGCTGGCGCTGGAGCGGCAAGTCGATCACCGCGAGGGCGACCTGGAAGGCGAGAAAATACAGGATGAGCTTCAGGGTCTGGCTGAACGTGAACTCATAGAAATTGCCAGCTTCGATCGCGGAGCTCGAATAGTAATCCTGAACGAACTGCATCAGGAACGCTGCGCCGATTACGCCGGCGAACAGCATCTTGACCGTGTCCTTCAGGAAGTCGAGCAGGCCACGTGCATCATAGCGTTTCTTCAGGTTCTCCATCGGAGAAATCTTGTTCATGTCGAGTTCCACCTTCTTGAACGAGAAGGTGATCGACCGCTGAACGATCAGGGCCACGAGGACGATGGCTGCAAGCACTAGGAAGATCGGCAGGAGATGCAGCAGAACGCTGCCGAGCCAGCCCCAGAGCTTGGTGCCGCCTGAGTCAAACGCGTCCGCTGCAAAGACATCGCCATGATACAGAAGCGACGAGAAGTCGTTGAACAGGTTCTGGCCGACGATGGAATTCAGGACGTAGGCGGAGATGACAATACCGATGAGCAGCGCCAGCGCATTGGCTTCCTTGGACTGGGCGATGTTACCATCATCCCGCGCCTGCTGGAGCTTCTGTTCTGTGGCGTCGAATTCCTTCTGCCCACTGTCATTATTCTCTTCGGCCATGTGTCAGCTCACATCCATCCGATGACCTGCAGGGCGCGGTCTTTCCAGGCCAGCAACAGCCCGCCGATCGTCACCGCCAGCAGCATCGTACCGGCGGCCACCATGAACGGTGCGCCCACGAAGGCGACCATCAGCGAGGGCAGCGCCTTGTTGATGAAGCCGAGACAGATATTGTAGAGCAGGTTCACGGCGACGAACGGCCAGGCCAGCAGCAGTGCGAAGCTGAAGGCCGAAAAGCAGCTCTGCATCAGCATGGGTCCGCTGATGAGCCCAAGCGCGCCAAGCGGAATGTCGTCGTAGAGCCGCATCAGCGCGACGATAACTTCCACGTGAAAATTGGCCGACAGGAGAACGGCTGCGCCCGCCATCGAGAGCAGGTTTGCGGTCAGCGTCTGCGCCTCGTGCTCCAGCGCGGGGGCCAGGAACTGGGACAGACCGATGGACTGAGCAATCACCGACCCGGCGATGGTCAGCATCCAGATGGTCATGCGCAGCATGACACCCAGCGCAAAGCCGATGAAGATCTCGGTCAGGATGAGCCCGAAAAGCTCCCTGAAATCTGTCGTGACCGGCGCGGTGAACTGCCCGGACGTTGCCATCGCCATGGCGAGCCCGATCAGCACGAAGGCGCGCACACGGGTCGGTACGACCTGTTCGCCGATTCCGGGCATCAGGAAGATGATGAAGGACAGGCGCGCGATGAGCGTCATGAACAGCGCGATCCAGGCCGTCAGCTCTTCCGGCAACGGAAGACCGCCGGACATTATGCAACGCCGATAATGTACGGCTTGCTGCGGGCGCTGATTTCCTCATAGGCGACAACCGCATTGCGGATGCCCTTGCTGGCGAGGACGGTTTGAAGGAAGCGGCGGCGCCGCGATGTGGTCGCAACAGCGGCGACGATCCCCTTCTGGGCCACTTCGTTCAGCTTTCCCTGAATGGCATTGATCAGCTCACCGAACAGTTCCGGCGGCAGCGCGATGTCTGCATTGCCACCTTCGCCATTGATTTCGTACTCCGAGAACTTCTGCTCCCAGGTCGCCGAAAGCTGCACAAGCGGCAGACGGCCCTGATCGTCCTGCAGCCGGTCCACGATCTGGAAGGCAAGGCGCTGGCGCACGAGTTCGACAATGCGCGGCAGGCCGAGGTTCTGGGCTTTCACTTCCGCGATGGTCTCGACGATCAGGAACAGGTTGCGGATCGAGATCCGCTCGGCGAGCAAGAGGCGCAGCACGGACAGAAGCACTTCCGGCGTCACCTTGCCGGGAATGTATTCGTCGAGGAAACGCTGGTTGGCGGCGGCGCGGTCGGTATCGGTGATCCTGGTCAGGGATTCGAGCGTCTCGACCATCACCATCCGGGTAAAGACGAGCGAGAAGTTGGCCTGGATGACTTCCAGCATGTGCGTCGCCAGAACTTCCATCGGCTCGACGACCGGAATGCCGCCGGCGGCCAATTCCTGCTTCTTTCCATTCGGGAGCCAGCGCGCCGCCGCCTTATAGACGGGCTCGCGCACGTTTTCGCCCTGCAGGTGGGGCAACTGGTTTTCTTCGATCAGGGCCAGGACATTCCCGGGACGCAGGAAGCCGGAATCGAGACGCACACCTTGAATCCGGATCCGGTACTCGTTCTTCTTCAGTGTCGGGTTGTCAGTCATCCGGATCGGAGGCAGGACGAAGCCGTACTCTTCCGCGATGTAGCGGCGGATCTTGTCGATACGGCTTTCGAAGCCGTTTTCGCCGACCAGAACAAGGTTGACGAGATCGGGCGCCACTTCGAGGTGGATCTCGTCCGAATAGATCGAGTCGCCGATCTTGACAGCCTTTGGCGCTGTGGAGGGCGGCGGGTTGGCCTTTTCTTCAGCTTTGCGCTTTTCCTCTTTGCGGATCAGGAAAGCCGCGAAGATGAATCCGGCAGCAGCCGTCATGAACGGGATGAAGGGCAGGCCCAGGAAGGCGAAGACCGCCATCACGCCACCAACAATCAGCAGCGGTGTCGAGCTTGCGCCGAGCTGCAGGCCGATCGCGCGGTCGATGGCGCCTTCTTCGCGGCCTTTGGACAGGAGCAGTGCGGCAGAGATCGACACGATCACGGCCGGGATCTGCGTGACGAGACCGTCACCCACGGTGAGAATCGAATAGTTCTGAAGTGCTTCGTTGAAGCTGAGACCGTGGACCATCAGGCCGAAGCCCATGCCGGCAATCAGGTTCAGGCCCGTGATAAGCAGGCCCGCAATCGCGTCGCCTTTGACGAATTTCGAAGCACCATCAAGCGAACCGAGGAAGGCCGCTTCTTCCTGTTCCCGCGCGCGGCGGGCTTTGGCTTCTTCATGGGTAATCGCGCCGACGGCGAGGTCGGAGTCGATCGCCAGCTGTTTGCCGGGCATGGCATCAAGGGCGAAGCGTGCACCCACTTCGGCCATGCGGCCGGCGCCTTTTGTGATCACCATGAAGTTCACGATCATCAGCACGCAGAAGACCACGAGACCGACGAACAGCTCGCCGCCCATGACGAACATGGCGAAGCCCTCGATCACGTGACCGGCAGCGTCTGTACCTGTATGTCCCTGCCCGATGATCAGCTTGGTCGAGGCGACGTTCAGCGCCAGCCGCAGGATCAGCGTCGCGAGGAGGATGCTGGGAAAGGACGAGAAATCGAGCGGTTTTTCGACGAAGATCACCGTCGTGAAGATCAGGATCGACAACGCAAACGACACGGTCAGACCGATATCGATGACCCAGGCCGGCATCGGCAGGATCATGAACAGGATGATCACCATCAGGCCGATCGCCAGCAGCGAGGTCGGGTTTGTCAGGCCGCCATAAGGCTTCGAATCCGGCATGATGAAATCTATCCAGCAATCAACGGCAGGACCCAGTTATTGAACAGGTCCAGACAGACCTTGGTCATGTAACCGAGTGAGAGAAAGAAAACGACGAGGACCGCCAGGATCTTCGGAATGAAGGTCAGCGTCATTTCCTGGATCGATGTCAGCGCCTGAAGCAGGCCGATGACGAAGCCGACGACCAGCGTCGTTGCGAGGATGGGCAGTCCCATCATCGCTGCGCCCCACATATGGGCGCGCAAAACTTCGAAAATCTCACCTTCAGACATATGGACGGCCTTTAGAGTAGTTATGGACGGGTCTCAGACCGGCATCCGGAGCAATTCCTGGTAGGCCTCGACCACCTTGTCGCGGATCGTGACCACAGCATCGAGCATCAGTTCGGCGTTGCTGAGCGCCTGCACCATGGCGTGCGGGTCAGCCCCCGTGACGGCGGTCTGCATCGCCGTCTGCTCAGCCTGTTGCAGCGCGGCGCGGAAATCACCGATGCCTTCGGCGATGGCACTACCGGCGGCTTCCGGCTTCGCAGCGGCGGTCGCGCCTTCCATGGCACGCGCATTATTGAGGGCTGCATACGGATTGAATCCAATACCTGACATTCAGAATCTCCCTAGCGGCGCAGCACATCCAGCAACGACCGGTACATCGACCGGGCCTGCTGGAATGAGTTGAGGTTGGCTTCGTAGGACCGGTTTGCCTCGCGCATGTCGGCAAGTTCGGTCACGACCGAGACGTTGGATTGCGTCACATAGCCCTCGGGATCCGCCATCGGATGCGAAGGGTCGAACTCGCGCAGCCCCTCGGTCTGGTCGAGCTGCACGCGGGCCGACATGAACTGGCCGCCGGTGGTCTGCTGCGGCTCCAGCATCAACAGCTTGCGCTGGTAGCCCGGCGTATCGGCGTTCGAAATGTTCTCGGACGTGATCCCCATCCGCTTGGATTGCAGTTCCATCCCGAGGACAGCTTGCATCATGGTGGCTTTGAGCGGGTTCATCAGCTTACTCCTCAACCGCGCCGGCCGATGGCCGTGCGCAACAGGTCCATCGATTTGGTGTAAACGGAGATCGCGAGGCTGTGCTGGCCCATCGCCTCAGCCGATTTGAAGATTTCCTGTTCGAGGCTGACGCTGTTGCCGTTGGGGGCCGTCGGGCTGTTTGCCTCCGTGATGCGGAAGCCTTGCGCCAGGGGGTCTGTCGCCGCGCTGCTCTGGATGCGCGCGAGATAGGCTTCAAACGGTTCGATCTCCTTGGCCTTGAACCCAGGTTCGTTGGCGCGGGCGATGTTGGTTGCACTGACGCTCTGCGCTTCCGCCGCGTACTGGGCCATCGCGCCATAAACTTTGAACAGACTGAGGTCGGAAATCATGACGAAGTCACCACGGTTAACCTTTTGAGAAAATGTTCGGATTAATTGAAGAATAGGTTAACAACCGAAGGGGTTTTGTTTACTTGCGCACCAACGTGGCTTCCTCGCCCTCGCGGCTCTTCACCCTCTGGGGAACGGTCACGGAAGTGGCGCCCGGCATGATCAAGGTCGCTGGAGTCAGCGAACTGGCGGGGGTCGGCAACGAAATCCTCATCCGGAAACCCGGTCAAACCCTCCGCGGGGAGGTCCTCAACGTCTCGGGCGAGAGTGTTACCGCGCTGCTTTTTTCTCCGTGCGACACGATCCGCATCGGTGACACTGTGGAAATCGAGCCGGAAGCGCGCATCGAGCCTGGCGATCACTGGCTGGGACAAGTTATTGATTACCGAGGGGAAATTGCCGGTGGCGAGCCATTTGTAACCCCGATCCGCTCGTCGAGCCGCCGGCTCAGCGCGCCGCCCCTCCCCCCGCATGCGCGCAGACGCCTCGGGCCGCGCCTTGCTACGGGCTGGACGGTCACCGACACATTGCTGCCGATCTGCCGGGGCCAGCGCCTTGGCCTGTTCGCCGGGTCCGGGGTCGGCAAATCAACCTTCCTGGGCTCGCTCGCGACCGGATTGCAGGCCGACCGTGTCGTGATTGCGCTGATCGGGGAACGCGGCGGCGAAGTAAACGAATTCGTCCAGCACACTATGACGCCCGAAATGCGCAAGCGGGCCGTGGTCGTCGCAGCCATTTCCAGCGAATCGCCGGGCGCCAAGAAACGCGCCGCCAACTGCGCGATTGCGACCGCCGAACACTTCCGGGATCAGGGACACAATGTGCTGTTCCTGTTTGATTCCATCACGCGCCTTGCCGAGGCGCACCGGGAGACGGCCTTGCTGGCAGGCGAAGTTCCGGCCCTGAACGCGTTTCCGCCCTCCACCGTGCGCGTCATCTCAGAGCTTGCCGAGCGGACTGGTCCGGGTACGGACGGGAAAGGCGACATCACGGCGATTTTCTCCGTGCTCGTCGCTGGCTCCGATCTCGAAGAGCCTGTGGCTGACATGATCCGCGGCATGCTGGACGGCCACATCATCCTGTCCCGCCCGATTGCAGAGCGAAGCCGCTACCCCGCGATCGATGTCCTTCGAAGCGTGTCGCGCTGCCTGCCCAAGGCCGCCACGCCAGAAGAAAATGAGCTGCTCAAGGAATACCGGCGGATGATCGCACTGCACGAAGAGGTCGCGCCCATGCTGCGCGCCAACCTCTATGAGTTTGGCAAGGACCTGAACTCCGATCGCGCAATCAGTCTTTTCCCGGCGCTCGACGCCTTCGTATCGACACGAAGCCCCGACGGGATCGAGATGTCCTTTGACATGATGCGGGAAATCCTGTCGGGCGGCCAGGCGCCGGCAACCGCAAATCCCAAGCCAGCGCCCAGCAAGCGCTGATCAGAGACCGCTGAGAAGCAGGTTGATGCCGCCCTGGCCGCCGAGTCCGGCACCGCCATTCAGCAGGGTCAACGCGTTTGAAGCCGATGAATAGGTCGAGGCGGAGGATTTGACAGACTCCAGCGCGTGAAAGCGCTTGATGACCTGTTCGACCTTCTCGGACGTCGCGAGTTGCTTCACGTCGGTGACGCCGAGCTGTTTCTGAAGGCCCGCCTTCAGAAATTCCGCCTGTTTCTCGATGGGCAGTTTTCGTATGTCCGTAGGCAGATTGAGCGCAGTCTCGAGGACGGTGCGCACGGGGACGCTACCCAGCAGACGGTACAGAATCGTGGTCTCGCTCGAGCCATTACCCATCAGGCCCTTGATCTCGTCCTTGTAGTTCAAGGCGAGGCGCATGGTATCATCGACTTCGCCGACCGCTTCCTCGAACGAGGCGGCATCGAACGCCTTGGAGATCTTCGCGAGGGCGGCAGGCGTCACGGTGATCTTGCCGTTCACGGGCTTGAAGGCCTCTGCAAAGGCTGTGTATTTCGGATTGTTGAGACGGGCGAGGAATGTGCTCTCAGGATCAGCGACTTCCTTCAGCACCTTGCCGATGAAGCCGCGCTTCCACTCTTCACCGCCGAGATCAAACGCCGTCAATGCGACGCGCATCAGCCTCTTGTCGCCGAGAAACGCCTCGGTGGTAATCGGCTCCTCAAGCTTGTCGGCGAGGTATTTCCGGTCTGCCTTCATTTGCGCTGTGTCAGACAAGGTCTGCAACTGGCGGTCATAGGTCGACTGCAGGAACTTCCATCCCGTATTCCCTGAGAATGGAATGACCGGCTGGAACACGGCCTAGGCCACCCGAACTTCTGTGGGAGGAGTATCCGTTGCCGTGCGCCGGGCGAGCAGTTGGGCTTCAATGGCGAGCACCTGCCGCAGGTGGCAGAGCGCCGAATAGTGATTGCCGCGGTTCAGCATCGAGCGGAGTGTGGGGATCAGGTCCGCATCGATCGGACGGAAGATATCGATGAGCGCCGCGCATTCCGCGTCGATGGACGGCACAGCTTCGGCCACATCAAGGTCGCCGGTAATCAGAAGCTGAATAGCGAAATAGATGCGTTTGACCGGCGTATCGACTTCATCAGGGCGCAGCGCATCCCGGCACCTCAGCACACGGACGTTACTATCACCGATTCGGATGCGGGCCGGCTTGTCGCCGTTTTCAAGAAGCGCGCCGTTGACGATAAAACGCTCGCCGGGTGCAATTTTCAGTACGAGGCCAGACATCAGACTTCCTCTTCCACGCTATACTGGATCTGACGGACAAGACCCGCCATCACCGTCCTGTTGACTTCAATCAGATCAGGGATGCTCTCGTCGCCGGCCAGGATCTTGAGGCTCGACTGGCGGACAAAGTCGGCGAGAAACATCAAGCTGCGTTTCAGCTCGTCAGGGAGAGGATTACTTGGAATCAGGAGATCGGTCGCAATTATGGTCCATAATTGCTGGTTCCGGTAGATGGCATCAGCCCAGGCCGAGGGACTGCGCGTAGTCGGATCAACAACGCTTTCAAGCGCTTCGGTGATCTGCTGGAAGAGAGCGAACTCGATCTCCCGTTCACTTGCAGTGCGCCGCGCAACGTCGCCATACGCCTTATACGCCAATGCCTGCAATGCGTCCTCCTGGACTTCTTACTCTGTAGTTCGGTAGGGAAATGGCCCGGGAACAGCACGTCCCCGGGCCACTCAGTCAGTTTAGCGGAAGAGCGACAGCAGCGACTGCGGCTGCTGGTTTGCAATCGACAGCGCCTGGACGCCGAGCTGCTGCTGAACTTGCAGAGCCTGCAGTTTCGCCGAAGCAGCTTCGATGTCCGAGTCCGTCAGACCGCCGATACCGGACGTGAGCGAGTCCGTCAGCGACTTGACGAACGCCGACTGGCTCTGGATGCGGCTCTGCGACGAACCGAAGGCCGAAGCGGCGTCGATCGAGGTCTGGATCAGGTCTTCGATCGAGGAGAGCGCAGTGGCAGCGTTGCCCGAAGTAGAAACGTCGAGGCCGCTCAGTGCACCGAGGCCACCCGAACCGGCGTTCTTGAACTGCCCGGAGATGGTAAGATCCACCGTTCCATCGTTGGTGAACGCCAGTTCGCCCGGGCTGGCGCTGTCATAATCGACGACCAGGCCGTCAATGCCGAGTGCGTCGATAGCGCTCTTGAGGCCGAGCGCGATGATGTCCTCAACAGTATTGGCGCCGCTATCGATGTCGTTTGCCGTCACAGTGTAGCTCGCGGTCTCGCTGCCGATGCGCAGGGAAATCGTATCGCCCGCGGCGTAGCTGGCGGTGGCATCGTCGTTGATCACGATGTTGTCGGTACCGCCGCCTTGGTCGAGGTAAGTGACGAACGCGTCGCCGTCGGTCGACGTCAAACCGGTGGTTGCAGCCCCGAAGACTTCTTTGGCGGTATACGCGCCGGTCGAGAGGTTCTGGCCGTCAACCGTGATGGACGAGGACGTGACGCCAGTCGACGTGCGATCCAGCGACGCAAGAACGTCGATGCTTGCCGTGCCGCCATCGAGCAGGTTCAGGCCGTTGAATTGTGCGGCAGCGACGAAGCCCTCGATGAGAGCCACTTTCTCGTCGATGTCAGCCTGGATTTTCGTACGGTCGACGTTGTCGCCTTGTGCAGAAACGACGAGGCTCTTCACTTCCTTGAGCGTGTCGGTGATTTTTTCGGCGGCAGAACGTGCCACGCCGACGGTCGAAGAACCGAGGTTCAGCGAGTCCGAAATGGCCTTGAAGCCCTCGACGTCCGAAGACATCACGGTCGCAACGGCCCAGATACCAGCGTTGTCTTTTGCGCTGGCAATCTTCTTGCCGGTCGAAATCTCGCTCTGGACGCTTTCCAGGCCGCGGTTGATGTTGCGAAGGGTCTCAAGGGCGACCATCGCGCTGTTATTGGTCAGGATACTCGACATAATCTAATTCCTCGTTGGGTTTGACCTGCGCGTGACGCGCGGTCTCTGTTTGGCCTTACATGTCGTCCTGACAGTGGGGATTTCCCCGAACCACTCTGGGTCTCAACTCATCTGCATAAGGCCTAAGGTTAAATGTCAGGTTAATCGAACTCAGCCTTTCCGGTTGTAACTGCCGGTCGCGTTCGTGAATGACAGTTGTGCGCCGCCGCGGCCATAGGACCCCACAAACGCTGAATCATTGAGGCTTTCCAGCCGCCTGATGGCATGGCGGATACCGTTCCGGATTGCGTCCATGTGCGCCGCATTCTCCTCCGCCATCTGAACAATTTCTTCGATCGCGCGGCGTTTCTGCATTGTGGCACCGAGCTCGCCCATCCCCTGTACGATGGCTTCAAAGTCCTGGAGGGCGCTCATCTTCTCTCCGATGAGAGACGCCGCTTCCGCTGCCCTGCCCGACTGAAGCAGTTCCTTTTCCTGCTCAAGAACGCTCGCGAGGCGGACAAAAGCGGGGTCATTCAAGTAAGCACTCATCCGTTTGCTTCCTTAGGCATCAGATTTATGTCCGGGCGTGCGGACGGAACCTTGTCGGCCAATCCCATTGGATGCTTTTCAGCCAGATCCTTGGCGATCTCTTCGACAACATAACGGGAAAAAGCCGATGCCGCCTCGCCCCCGCCCAGCGTCATGGCCTTCTCCAGGCCGGCATGGCTCAGCATTTCAGCCCAGAGCATTTGCTCGAACCTCTGCTTGATCTCACCGGCTTCTTTTCCGTCTGCAGACTTGGCTGTCTCCGGAATTGCTGGGCGCGGAACGGATGCATCCATGCCGGACAAGGCTGAAATGGACATACAAGTCTCTCCCCCGGAAATCATCCGCGTACGAAGTTACCAGAATAGCGACTTCGATTAACGCATATTTTACGGCGCGGGGTTGTAGTCTGGTTAACAGGACGACGAATGGAAGCCTTATGGCAAGTGTAATCGACGCTGACTTCCGGAGCGCCATGTCGCCGCCAACCAGTGGGAAGGCAACCGCCCGCTCGGCAAGTTCAGAATCTGGGGACGACTTTGCGACCCGCCTGAAGAAGGTCCGTGAGGAAGCCGCAGACGATGCGGCGGCTCCGCCCGCCGATGCCCTCATCTCCGCACCGCTGCAGTCGTCTTTGTCGACTCCTGACTGGTCAGGTGCGTCAGCGCCCACCGATCCGGCAGTTGCATCACAGATCGCCGCGCCCCCCGCCGAACTGGGTCAATCCGACTTGCTGGACGCCGCCTGGATCCAGCCGCAGGCAACCGCCGAGCCGGCGCTGACATTGCCGCCGGCCACAGCCGCCGCCGGGCCCGATTCATTTTCCTTGTTGACCACGGCCGCGGCGGAGCCGCCGACGCTCACGGCGCCTGGGGTGGTGTCACAGGCAACGGTTGCGTCAGTATCAGCTGACCCGATCCCCGTCCCGGCGACGGCCGGAGCTGTGCCCGAAATCAGCGAACTCGCGACGGACCGCGAACTGGTTAAGGCCGATATTCAGACTGCTGAGGCCGGAACCACCATACCCGGCGCGGGCCAGCCGGCCAACCTCGCCAGTCAAACTGCGACTTCAGGTCCTTCGCCTGCTATCGCTCCTGCACCCGATGCGAAAGTTGCTGAAGCCGAGCAACACATCGATCCCGCCAAGGCACCGCTGCTTGAAGGCACGGCGCAGATCACCGGCGACGCGGCCGCTGCCGTCGCCGCTGTTGGCGCAATCTCAGCGCCCACCGCGCAAACCTCCGCCAACGGAGAAAAACCCGCTTCAAATCTGGTGGTCGCAGCACCAAAGGCCAGTGCGAAACTTGCGGCCATCGCGAACGCGGAGGGAAACAACCCCGCGCCGCCCTCCCCTGTCACGGCGATCTTGCCGGATCTGGCTTCAGCGTCGGCCGCCAGCCTGTCAGAGGTGGCCGGATTCGATGCGGGCAGCTCGTCCGCTCAAGGAACATCGGTTCTGACCTTTGCGGCTGTCGCTCCCGGCACAGCTCAGCCGTCCGCGGCATTGACCACTGTGCCAGCGGCGCCGTTCACCTCGCCAACTCCTGTGCTGGTTGCCGTTCCGGCCGAGGTCGTAAACATCGTCTCGAAAACCGCCGAGGACGGACAATCAGACCGCGTCGTTGTCCAGCTGGACCCACCGGAGCTCGGCCGTGTATCCATAGATTTCAAGTTTGATGCGCAAGGCGTTCAGCACGTCATCATTACGAGCGAGACGCCGGAAGCCATGCGCCAGCTTCGCCAGATGCACGGCGAACTCGTTCAGGCACTCGAACGCCAGGGCATCGGCAACCAGAACATGACCTTCCAGCATCAGCAGCAAAGCCAGCAGCAATCACCCCAGGCAAATCCGCTCCTGCGAATGGCAACTGCGGGCGCAGGCACTCCTGGTCCATCCTTGCTCACCGCAATCCAGCCTCAACCCTCGTCGCCGCAGCTTTCTGCAGGCGGCCGTCTCGACATCCGGCTTTAGGAACACACCCATGAGCACGATCAACGCCCTCGCCAGCCAAGCTTCAGCGACCTCTGCGCCCACATCGGGCTCTCAGGCCGCGATCGGCGAAGAGTTCAACGCCTTTCTCAAGCTGCTGACGGCCCAAATGCGCAACCAGGATCCGCTGGCGCCGCTCGACTCCACTCAGTTTGTGGAACAGCTGGCCACGTTCTCGTCGCTCGAACAGCAGGTTCAGTCGAACTCGGCCCTTGAGACGATCGCCTCGATGATGAATGACATGACCGGGCTGCTTGCGGGTCAATGGATCGGTCAGACTGTATCCTTCGAAGCACCGAATATTCCGTTCACGGGCGATAACGTGGTCTTTGCCGTTGATGCGCCTGCAGCGACGGAATCGAGTGTGCTGACCATCAAGAACTCCAGCGGGCAACAAGTCTGGACGGAGACGCTGGATCCGGAAGCGGCCGTCCACGCCTGGGATGGCAGCCTGTCTTCAGGCGGTGCGGCGACGCCCGGAGAAACCTACACCTTCACGATCCACAACTATGATGCCAACAACAACAGAATCGGCTCCTCATCGCCGCAACTGATCACGACCGTGACGGCGATCAGCAGTGAAGATGGCGTTCTGGTCGCCAATACCGCGGCGCAAATCTCGAGCGAGCTGAGCCGCGTGACGAAGCTGACCTGATCGAGACGGGCTGACGGTCCACTCGGACGGTCAGCCCTGCCCTGCCTCAGACGTCCTGTTTGGCAAGATCCATGATCAACACATTCTCGATGCCGGTCGACACGACGGTCTGCAGGTTCATCAGCACCATGCTGCGGATCGTCTCGTAGTTTTCGACATCCGTCATCGACTCGAACGTGGTCCCGTCATTGCTGAGCGTGATCAGCGTTGTCATGATATTGTCCCTGAGCTTGGGCTCCATCTCGAACAATTTCTGGTCGATCGAGGAATCTGCCTCAAGGCTGAGGTTTAGGATCACGAGGCTGTCAACGCGGCCCTGACGGATGATGGGGACGATGAATTCCCGGCTGAATTTGAAGTAAACGACGCTTCCGCCTTCACCGGCGGCGGCGTCCTCGCCGTGTCCGCCCTTGCTCTCCTTGCCATGGCCATCCTTGCTCTCCTTGCCGTGAGAGTCTTTCTTGTCCGGCTTCTTGGCGTGGTCGTCTTTCTTCTCGTCTTTCGCAGGATGACCGTCCTTGGCAGGCTCTTCGCCATGCGTTTCCGCTGCGGCTCCGCCGCCCGACATGGAGCGCAGGAAGTATCCCCCTACCCCGCCCGCAAGAATGCAGACAATCGCGATGACCGCAGCAATGATGTTCTTCATAAGGATGGTTTCCTAGAACGGATTGTAACGATCGAGAAGTTTCGGAATGGCCTTCAGTTCGGTATTCGCAGTGGCCTCTCCGCTGCTGACGTAAGCGAGCTGGGCATCGGCGATCTTCTCGTACGAAACAGTATTCGTCCGGGTGATGTCCTGGGCCCGGATCACGCCGGAGACGGTCAGGTAGCGAACTTCGTTGCTGACCTGCGTTTGCTGATAACCGCGAATGATGAGGTTTCCGTTAGGCTCTACGCCGACGACACGAGCTGCGAGGGTAAACGTGACCTTCTCAGCGCGGTTCACCGCACCGCTTCCGTTCAGGTCGGAGTTGCGATTGAAGTCATAAGCCGGCGACAGCGACGCCCCGCCCGGCAGCACGCCATTTGCCCATTCCGGAAGGCCAAGGAACGAATTGACCTCCATGTCTTCGCTGGAATCGCGCGTGCGTGAGAGGGAGCTCTGCAGGCTGGCCTGATCATTCATTTCAACGAGCACGGTCAGCAGATCCCCGATATCCTTCGCGCGGCGCATGCTGAGAAGTGAATCCGACGAGGTCGCCCAGAGAGACGCGTTCTCCGGCTTGGAATCGATCGACGCCTCCGAAGCCCACGGCCCTTGGTAGGTTTCAAATTTCGCGGGCGCGAGTTCGATATTCTCGCCCGGCGAGCTTGCGCAAGCGGTTACAGCGAGAGCGGCGAGAGAAAGCGAAGTAAGGCGTTTCATTGAGCGAGCACCCATCCGTCGGCCTGCACGACGCCTTGAACCATCTGACGGGATTGAAGGTTCAGGACGGAAACGGTTTCATTCACTGAGGCCTCGCCCATGGCGCGGCCGCTGGTCGATATTTCGAGTGGTCCATCGATATACTTGAGTGTGACGACCTGGTTGCGCGTCACGAGGCGGGCCGGGCGCGTATTCTCCAGCGTGATCGTCTGGCCGGCATACACTGTGCGTTTGACTTCCCGGCCTTCGAAAAGTCCGTACACGTCGGGGTCCTCTCCTTCCGGAAGTTCGGCGTTGGCTACAGTGACGCTATCGCCGGCGCGAATGACATCCGCCGCGACCAGTGATGCCCCGCCGCTGATCGCCGCAATGGCCCCAAGGCCGAGCGCTGCTAGAAGTGACATGGCGCTACCTCATTCTCGTTGTTGCGGCCATCATCTCGTCAGACGCCGTGATGACCTTGGAGTTGAGCTCGTATCCGCGCTGCGCTTCGATGAGGTCGGCGATCTCCTTGACCACATCCACGCCCGAGTCTTCGAGAAAACCCTGACGGATGTAGCCGACGCCTTCCGTACCCGGCACGAACCGGTTGGCAGGGCCCGACGCTTCCGTTTCGCGGAACATGTTGTCGCCCAAGGCTTCGAGCCCCTTCTCGTTCACAAAGCGCACGAGGGAGATGGTGCCAATCGACTGACCGTCGGTACCATCGGCGAAGTAAGCAACCACTTCGCCGTCACGGCTGATCGAGATACGGCGGGCGTCTTCGGGGATGACGATACCATCCGCAAGCGGATAACCATCCATCGTGACGACTTCGCCGGTCGGGCTGCGGTTGAGCTTGCCGTCGCGCGTATAGGCTGGCTCGCCCGACGGAAGCGTCAGTTCGAGAAAGCCTGCACCGTCGATCGCGAGATCAAGCTCGGCGTCGGTCTGGCGAAGCGCGCCTTGCGTGATCTCCATCGAGACGGTGGACGAGCGGACGCCCGTACCGATCTGAATGCCGGCCGGCACCACGGTGCCGGTCTGCGAGGTGATTGTGCCGGGTGTAAGATATTGCTGGTACATGAGATCTGAAAACTCAGCCGTTCGCGGACGGTAAGCCGCGGTGCTCATGTTGGCGATGTTGTTCGAGATGACATCGACCCGCGTCTGCTGAGCGGCCATCCCGGAAGCGGCAATCTGCAAGGACTTCATGGGTTCTTCCTCATTTCAATACACATCTCAGCGCTCGCGTACGGCGGTGATCAGCTGGTTGATCCGGTCGTCTTCGCGTTCCAGCATCGACTGGCCCGCCTCATAGGCACGCTGCACTTCGATCATGCGGGCCACTTCCAGGACCGGCGACACGTTCGACTGCTCGAGCGCGCCTTGCACGACCGTGGCTTCTTCAAATTGCGTGTAACCGCCCGGGGCGGAAAACATCGTATTGGAGTCGCGCAAGAGCTGACCGTCCGCGATCGCAACGCCGACCCGGTCCACTAGCTGGCCACCGGCGGAGATCGACCCATCGCTACCAATCGAGATCTCGGCAGCATCGACGGGGACCGTGATCGGATTGCCCCCTGCCCCGAGAACGCTGTTGCCCATGCCGTCCACCAAAGTGCCTGCGGACGACAGCTGGAAATGCCCGGCCCGGGTGAGCCGCGGGCCTTGCGGCGTCTGAAGAACGAAGAAGCCGTCGCCCTGCACGGCGAGGTCAAACTGGCCACCGGTGAACTTGAGCTCGCCCTGGTCAAACTGGAACGCGTGTCCTGCAAGGCCGCCCATGGAAACCGACTCCTGAGACGTTCCGCCCGGCACCAGAAACTCGGCGAAAATGGCGCGGTCGGTCTTGTATCCCGTTGTGCTGGAGTTCGCGAGATTGTTCGCGACGACCTGCATTTCCTGCATCAGACCGTGCTGGCGGGTGAGTGAGGGGTAAATACCGTTGGGCATCAGGGCGTCTCCCCGGCGGTGGTTTCGGCGGCAGCGGCCTGCGCCGAGAGTTGCTTCAGCGAAGCGCGGCTTTGGCTAAGTTTCCCGGAAATGCTGGTCATGGCGACGCGGCCGGTCGGAGCAGGCTCCGTCCCTGCCGTCTTGAGACGGTTGACGCGCTTCACGCGGTCTTGATGGCCGGCATCGGTGAGTTTTCCGGCCGCTTCGAACACCGCGGGCGAGACGAGCCAATGACCCGTCGCCGCATCCTGTTCGATCAGGGCAAGGATGGTATCCGGCACAAGCTCAAGACGCCCTTCGATCGCGGCGAGTTTGGCACGGTCGCGCGTATCAATCGCCGCCATGGCGGCGATCAGGTTGATCTTCTGGTTGCGCGGAAACCTGGACGCGAGTGCAAAGACTTCGTCCGTCTTCTTTTGCCGGAACGCGAGCACCGCGCGCTGTTCTGCGACGCCTTCACTTTCCTGCGCCTTGTCAGACAGCTTGTCGCCGAGCTCACCAAACCCGAGCCGGACGGCAACGGCGGTCGCTGTTTCGTAAAGCGCCGGACGCTCAGGTGCGGTCTCAAGCAGCCCGTTATCCTTGATCAACGCTTCGATGGCCGCGAGATTGCGCAGCACGTCTTCACTGGCAAGATCGCGCTGAAGACTGGCGACCAGATGGATGGTCAGCTCTTCGCGCGCGGACGGTGTCTGCATGCTGGGAAGGTCGGCCAGCTTGAGCATCGGCACATACATCGAGCTTGCGCTCATCTCTTCCAGCACAAATTTCAGATCATCGCGCACATCGGCGTCCTGCTGGGCCTCTTCGATCCTGTTGACCATGTCGTCGTACAGGATGTGGCGCACCGCATCATTTACCGGGCGCTTGTGCCGGATCAGCGCGGAAAGCGCGGGTTCCTGGAACCGGGACTGGATGAGAAACCGGGAAATCTTCTGCTCTGCTTCCGCATTTCCCGAACCGAGATCCAGCACAGCCTGGCTGAAGCGCAGCTGGGACGAATTGGCGATTTCCTCTTCGGAGAATGCCGCAAGCAGCGTCTTGGCAAGCGTCTGCTGGCCAAGCGCATCAAGTTCAGGAATCGCGATCAGCGCTGCACGGTCCCGGAGCTGGAGCGGCAACTGCCGGAATGCAGGCATTTCCGCTTCCAGCAAATCTGCACCGCGTGCGTCCTGTTGCGAAAGAAGCGCCAGCGACTGCCAAATCCGGGCTCGCGGAAAGCAAGCTGCCAGTTCGGAAAAGTAGGCGGCTGAATTCCCCGCTTGCCCTTCAAGAAGCATGGCGAGGTTGTACACAGCCACCGAGTCCTGATCGCGCGCGGACTTCACGGTCATCGCGGCTTCAGACGCCAGATCGAGGGCAACGTAGACCTTTGCGAGGCGCGCGCCCGAAGCCCCCTGCCCCGTGCCCTGGACTTCGCCGTCGGCCGGAGCCGCTTCACGGTAATTGTAGATATCGCTGTAGCGGGTCAGCGATTCGAACTCGTTGAAATCAAGCGGGTAAGGCGCTGTGCAGTCGATGAGGCCCGAACTCACCGGATTCGGCGACGCTGGGACGAGCTGCGTGGGCGCGCCCTCATCGGTGGACTTCGGCTTGGCTTTGCCGACCGGGTCCAGCAATCCCTCATTGACGGCCTTTTCGACAAAGGCGCCGAGTTCGTTCGACAGGGTGTCACTGCGAGACGCAGGTTCGGGCGCCGCGGCCGCCGGGTTCGACGCCAGTCCTGCGGCTGCCACAAGCAAACCGCCAAGCAGGATGGAGACGATCGGTCTCATGCCGCTTGCTTGAGCTCCTTCAGACGCTGCTCCACCTCGTCAAACGAAGGCCGGACGCGAGACGGCGCATGCCGGCGTGCAACCTCGACACACATGTTGACGGGGTTCTTGTGAAGGCTCGACACCAGCACTTCGCCAATCATCGAATAGAACATGTGCTCTTCCATCCGCGTGTGCTTCACGCGCGAGGCAAAGGGGCCAACCACGCCGTAGGCGAGGAACACGCCGAGGAACGTACCCACCAGAGCGCCGCCGATCATGCCGCCGAGGACTTCCGGCGGCTTGTCGATCGACGCCATTGTCTTGATGACGCCGAGCACGGCGGCCACGATGCCGAGGGCCGGCAGCGCATCGGCCATGTTCTGCAGAGCGTGCGATCCGTGCAGCTTGTCTTCCTGCAGGCTTTCGAGATGCTTCTCGAGCAGGATCTCGACCTGGTGCACGTTGTCGTAGTTCATGATCATCGAGCGGATCGTGTCGCAGATCATCTCGATCGCATCATGATCCTTCAGGATGCGGGGATACTTCGTGAAGATCGACGAATCCTGCGGCGCTTCGATGTGCCCTTCGATATCGACCGGGTTCTGCTTCATCACCACGAGCAGTTCGTGCATCAGGCACAGCAGGTCTTGATAGTCGGATTTCTTCCACTTGGCGCCCTTGAAGGCCGCGCCAAGGTCGCCCGCCGTGTGCTTGATCGTGTTGAAATCATTCGACGCGACGAATGCACCGAGTGCGGCGCCGCCGATCATCATCATCTCGTACGGAAGCGAGTGCAGGATAATGTCCATCTTGCCGCCGGCCATGAGATAGCCGCCGAATACCATGACGAGCGTGATAGTCAGTCCGATTGCAGCGTTCACTGATAATCTCCGTACCCCGGACTAGAATGTCCGGATGGCGTGGTTAAAGTTTTGCGAGTTCCCGGGTGAAGGGCTCCAGTATGGGGGTCTTTAGTTTAAGGGCGCGTTGACTTTTCCAGACGCCCATTTCGCATTCGCCGATATCGACATGCCCGTTGACGGTCTCCGCCTGAAGCGAGACACGCGTGGTATCGACATCGGGCAACGCGATCAGCTGGCCAATCTCGAGTCGCGAACACTGACCGATCGTCATCGGGATGCGGTCAAGCACGCCTTCAATCGAGATCATCGTCGATTTGACGCTTTCACGGAGCGTGTCCCGCGCCTTCTCGGACCCTGTCTTGGGTTGCTGCGATGGGGACTGTTGGGCTTCAACCGACTGGCGTTGGACATAGTCCAAGAGGAATACGACCCAGACCCGCGCGCGTTGATCGTTGAGAACACAAGTGAAGCCAGCCATGAGGTAGCGCTCAGCCGGGTCAAAACCGCCGGCAGACTGGCTGCAATCACACAAGGGGCTCTGGGAGCCGAAGACCGAGTGGCCACTCAGTTCGCCCGCCGCAAGGCGCCACAATTCGATCGCCGATGTTTCGAAGAGCAGCTTCTGAAACAAGGGGGAGACACCGGCGAGATCGCTCGTGCTCTGCTGAAGACGCACAGCGGCGTTGGTACAGGCGGCAATTTCATCGACCGCGACGGCGCAGAGACCGGGAGACGTCCGGGCGGAAAAGAAAAATGCCAACTCGGCCTCCAGCTGGCTGGAGGCAATATTGCCGGGAACAACACGGCGGATATCACAGACCGCTTTGGCATCCGGTCCGAACGTGTTGAACGCCCAGGCATTTACCACAGCCAGAAGCGGCTCCCAGAACTCATGGAACTGCAAGATCGTCGGCGGGATTCCGGCTCCGGCCTCAATCTTTTTACGCAGTACAGAGGACATGTGTTACCTTTCGGCCGGGTGCCGTTAACCCACTCGTTAATGGCGCGGAATAGGTTGAAGAATGGTTAGCGCAATCGCTTCAACATGGAGTGCCGAGTGCGCGGATAATTGACCGTGCTCTGATAGTTGGAACGCCTGAACCAACCAGGTGTTCCATGAAGTCCGATCCATCAGCTGCCGTGCAGCCGATCATCATCAGGCGCAAGAAGGTCGTCAAAGGCGGCGGCCACCACGGCGGCGCGTGGAAAGTTGCCTATGCCGACTTCGTGACCGCCATGATGGCCTTCTTCCTCCTC
The DNA here is from genome assembly GCA_027482995.1 of Hyphomonadaceae bacterium. Lineage (GTDB taxonomy): Bacteria > Pseudomonadota > Alphaproteobacteria > Caulobacterales > Hyphomonadaceae > Hyphomonas. Next base: position 22,321 of record JAIXVM010000084.1, read on the forward strand.
ATGTGGCTGCTCAACGCCACGACCGAGGACCAGCGAAAGGGGCTCGCCGACTACTTCAACCCGTCGATCCCGATCAGCCGGATGTCGGGCGGCGGATCGGACGGATTGAACGGCTCGTCGATCTTTACCGAGGAAACGCTGGCCCGCATGGGCACAGGCGCCTCGAAGGAACGCGCTATGGAGACGCAATCTTCAGGTGAAGACTCAACCGTGGCGGCCGTCGCAGCGGCCGAGAAGGCCGCTGCCGAAGCGGAAGCCAAGAGCATTGCCAGCAATCTCCAGACGCTCAAGGAGTCGCTGGGCGAGGAAAGCAAGCAGCTGTCCGAACACCTTCTGATCAAGATGTCGCCCGAAGGCATCGTCCTGGAACTCGTTGATTCCGAAAGCACCCCCCTCTTCCCTGTCGGGCGCAGCGAACCGTCGGACCTCCTGATCGAACTTCTGGGTGTGGTGTCCACCTCCTTCGCCAGCTTCGAAAACGACATCAAGATTGTCGGTCATACCGACAATCGCCGGTACCGGAACGATGCGATCTATGACAACTGGAACCTCTCGGCAGACCGGGCCAACACGGCGCGACGCCTCTTGCTTCGCGATGGCATCGACCGCAGCCGGATCCGCGAAGTCTCCGGCAAGGCCGATACCGATCCATTGATCAAGGAAGATCCGGCTGCTGCCCAGAACCGCCGGATTTCGATCACCATCCTGACGAACTAGGGTGGACGTCGCAGGCACGCAGTCTGCTCCGCACACGGACACCCGAATCCAAACGAGTGTGAACGCCAGTTATCGGCTTGTTTACGAGTTGCCTCCACTCTGTGTCACTATCTGACGCAGGAGCAACCAGATATGAGCATTTCATCGTCCCTGAACGCCGGGGTGATGGGGCTGAGTGTGAACAGTACACGTCTCGCCACCATTTCCGACAACATCGCAAACTCCGGCACCTATGGCTACAAGCGCAGCTTGGTCGATTTCTCGAGCATGGTGTTGCAGCAGCGATCCTCGGCCTATGCGGCCGGCGGCGTGCAGGTCAACACGTTCAAGGATGTGTCCGAGACGGGTTCGCTCATTTCCACCGGCAGCGCCACCGACATCGCGGTGTCCGGACGCGGTCTGTTTCCGGTTACGGACAATTCGGGCCTGACCGCACTTCCTTCGGAACGCAAACTCCTGCTCACGCCGACGGGTTCTTTCTATTCGGACCAGAACGGTAACCTCCGGACCCAGAGCGGGCTGTTTCTGCTCGGCTGGCCGGCAGATGCCACTGGCAATATCGGGTCGGTCAGCCGCAACAGCGGCGTCAACCTTGAGCCTGTGAACGTCGCAACCTCGCAATTCACCGCGACCCCGACATCGAGAATTGACCTCGGCATCAACATTCCAGCGGATGCGACACGGGCCGGCAGTGCAGGCGGGGCATATACCCTGCCCGTCGAATACTTCGACAACCTTGGACGCGCGCAGACCCTGACGTTCCAGTTCACACCGACGGTTCCGGCTATCGGCGCAAGCAACCAGTGGACGGTCGAGATCCAGGACAGTGCCGACACCGTCACGACTTCGGTTGGCGATCTGGACATCGTCTTCACTGACAACGCGACGTCCGGTGGCCGGATTTCCACAGTGGCGGCTACCAACGGCGCGTCCTACGATACGGCAACCGGTGTCGTCTCTCTCACGTTGCCGCATGGCCCGGTTGAAGTGTTCATCGGCCGTCCAAATGACAGCGCCGGGATTACCCAACTCGCCGCTCCGTTTGCTCCGACTTCGGTACAAAAAGACGGTGCGCCGATTGGTGACCTTCAGTCTGTCGAGGTCGACGAACAAGGTTTCGTTCAAGCTATCTACGACTCGGGTTTCCGCCGCACCCTGTACCAGATCCCGGTCGGGGACGTTCCAAACATGAACGGTCTGAAGTCACTGGACTCGCAGGCCTATACGGTCTCCGCAACGAGCGGTAACCTCTATCTGTGGGACGCCAATACAGGCCCGGTCGGCGGCATATCGGGCTATGCTCTGATGGAGTCGACGACTGATATCGCGGCCGAACTGACGGACCTGATTGAAACCCAGCGTGCCTACTCATCCAACGCCAAGATTATTCAAACGGTGGACGAGATGCTTCAGGAAACAACGAACCTGAAGCGATAGAAACCAGAACGGTAAGGCGGACTTCTGAGTGAGTCTATCCAGCGCCATCAACACTGCCCGGTCAGGCCTTCAGGTGAGCAGCCTGAGGGCCGACATCGTCGCGACCAACGTGGCGAATGCGACGACGCCGGGCTATGTCCGGCGATCGATCACGCTCAGTGAAACGATCGTCGATGGCCGCAGCGCCGGCGTCAGGTCAGATGGCGTCGCGCGTGCGTCCGACAATGCAATCAAGACGCAGCGCAGGGAACTCACGAGCGACCTCGCCCAAGCCAGCGTCCTGTCCTCCACCTGGAAGTCGATTTCCGCACGCGTTGGCGACAGTGTCGCCGGCACAGGAATCTTCAAGAATTTCTCGACCTTCGAGACAGCTCTCTCACGCGCCGTGGCCTCGCCCGAATCGAAGACAGCCGCCTCCAGTCTGCTGGAAGCTGCGCGCGGGATCACGCAGGAGCTGAACAGCCTGGCGGAGATGGTGGAAGTCCAGCGCGGCGAGGCCGA
>JAIXVM010000001.1 GCA_027482995.1 Hyphomonadaceae bacterium
GACCGACGCGAACGCCTCGTTCAGCTCGTAGATGTCGATGTCCTTCGGATCCATGCCGGCTTTCTTCAGCACCTTCTGGGTCACATAGGTGGGCCCGGTCAGCATGATGCCCGGCTCCGAGCCGATCGAGGCCATCGCCCGCACGCGTGCGCGCGGCTTCAGGCCCATCGCCTCGCCCATTTCCTTCGAGCCGAACAGCACGGCCGAAGCGCCGTCCACGATGCCCGACGAGTTGCCCGCGTGGTGCACGTGGTTGATCTTCTCGAGTTCCGGATAGCGCTGCTTGATCACTTCATCGAAGCCCATGCCGCCCATGCCGGCGAAGGACGGCTCGAGCGCCGCCAGCGTCTGCATCGTCGTGTCGGGGCGCATGAACTCGTCATGCGCGAGGCGCACGCCGCCCATCTGGTCGCGCACCGGCACAACCGATTTCTTGAAGCGGCCTTCCTTCCAGGCCTGCGCCGCGCGGCGCTGGCTCTCGACGGCAAAGGCGTCCACGTCATCGCGGCTGAAGCCATACTTGGTGGCGATGGTGTCGGCGCCGATGCCTTGCGGCGTGAAATAGGATTTCAGCGCGATCTGCGGATCGGTCGACCAGGCACCGCCTGCGGCGCCCATCGGCACGCGGCTCATGCTCTCGACGCCGCCGCCGATCGCCATGTCGGCCTCGCCGGTCATCACTTTCGAGGCGGCCATGTTGCAGGCCTCAAGGCCCGACGCGCAGAAGCGGTCGACCTGAACACCAGCGGTCGTCTCGGCATAGTCGGCGTTCAGCACCGCGATGCGGGCAATGTCGCCGCCCTGTTCGCCGACTGGCGAGACGCAGCCGAACACCACATCGTCCACCTTCGAGGTGTCGAGATTGTTCCGGTCACGGATCGCCTGCAGCACCTGCGTGCCAAGGCTCAGCGCGGTGATCTCGTGCAGCGCGCCGCTGGACTTACCTTTGCCGCGGGGCGTGCGAACGGCGTCGTAGATATAGGCTTCGGGCATTTCAAAGCTCCTTTCGGGGGATCAGGATGGGGTCGCCGGTGCTTTCACCGGGTTGAGGGTAAGCGAAGCAGTGGCGCGGGCGGCTTCCTTGCCGCGCGCGTCGAAAAGGTCGGCTTCCGCGAAGATCATCGCGCGGCCGATATTGCGCAGGCGGGCGGCCACTTCGATGGCGCCGACGCGGACAGGGCGCAGGAAATGCGTGTGCAGGTCCACGGTCGACGGAAACTTGGCGGTCCCGGCTTTCACCGTCGCGAGCATGCCGATTGCGTCGTCCATCATCGCCACCAGGTATCCGCCCTGAATATAGCCTGCCGGATTGGTAAAGTCTGCCCGCCCGTCAAAGCGCACCCGCGTTGTCATGGCCTTGGCGTCAAGTTCAAGCAACTCAAATCCAAGTGACACCGAGCTGCGCGCCGGCACCGGGAACACATCACGCAGGAGATGGCGGTCAGGCATGACAGCCTACAGCGTCCTCGCGATCAGCATCTTCATCACTTCGTTGGCGCCGCCATAGATGCGCTGCACGCGCGCATCGGCGTACATCTGCGCAATCGGATACTCGTCCATATAGCCAAAGCCGCCATGCAGCTGCAGGCACTCGTCGATGATCTTGCACTGCAAGTCCGAGACCCAGTACTTCGACATCGAGGCCGTCGCCGCATCGAGCTTGTCCTGGAGCAGAAGCTCGGTGCAGTGATCCATGAACACCTTCGCCACCGTCGCCTCGGTTTTCGCCTCGGCCAGCTTGAACTGCGTGTTCTGGAAGTCCCAGATCGTGCCGCCGAATGCCTTGCGGCTCTTCACATAGGCGACTGTCTCCCGGATCGCGCGCTCGATCATGCCGATGCCCTGCAGGCCGATGATATGGCGCTCCTGCGGCAGTTTCTGCATCAGCTGGATGAAGCCTTGCCCGGCTTCCTCACCGAGCAGCGCCGAGGCTGGCACTTTCACGTCATCAAAGAACAGCTCGGAAGTATCCGCCGCATGCTGGCCGACCTTGTCGAGGTTGCGCCCGCGGCGGAAGCCGCCTTCGCCTTCAACCTCATCCGTCTCGACACAGACGATCGAGATACCCTTGGCGCCCTTGGTCGGGTCGGTCTTCGCGCAAACCAGGATCAGGTTCGCCGTCTGGCCGTTGGAGATGAACGTCTTCGAGCCGTTGATGACGTAGCCGTTGCCATCCTTTTTCGCGGTCGTCTTGATGTTCTGGAGGTCAGAGCCTGCGCCCGGCTCGGTCATCGCGATCGCGGTGACGAGCTCGCCCGAGCAGATCTTCGGCAGCCAGCGGCGCTTCTGTTCTTCGGTGCCATAGGCGGTGATGTAGGGCGCGATGATCGCGTTGTGCAGCGTGATGCCGAACCCGTCGACGCCCTTCCACTGCTGCTGCTCGATGATGATCGCCTCGTGGCGGAAGTCGCCGCCCGCGCCGCCATACTCTTCCGGCACCGAGGCGCCGAGCAGGCCCATCTCGCCCGCCTTCTTCCAGATATCCCGCGGCACGACCCCCGCCTTGCGCCAGGACTGGACGTGCGGCACGCACTCCTTCTCGAAGAACTGGCCGACCGCATCGGCAAAAATGTCGAGTTCCTCATTCTGCCGCCAGGCAGCCTTCGGGACGTTGAGCGGGCTCTCGTGCATCAGCTTTCCTCCAACAGGCGCGGCGTCAGCTTGCCGCTTACGTTCACGTCAGCATGTAATCCCGGGCGCGCCGTTTCTCCAGTCGTGCCGCAGCGTCAGCAGTCTATCAGAACTGCGCTTCCGTGACCGCCATCATCGCGCCCGCGCCGGTTTTAACCTTGGCGAGGTGCGCCGCCGCGTCCGGCAGCATACGCTCGACGAAATACCGGCCGGTGGCGAGCTTCGCCGCGTAGAACGGATCCTTCGTGTAGGCCTTCTCGAGCGAGAGCTTTGCCATCCGCGCCCACATGTAGGCGAGCGCCGTCAGACCCATCAGGTGCAGGTAGTCATGGCTGGAGGCGCCGGCATTGTTGAAGTCGCTCATGCCATTCTGCATCAGCCACATCGTGCCGTCCTGCAGCTGCGCGCGCGCGGTCTTCAGGCCTTCAAGATAAAGCTCCATGCCCGGCGTCGTCTCGGCCACCGCGATGAACTCGTCGATCTCGGCGAAGAAGCTGAACACCGCCCGCCCGCCATTCGCGCCGAGCTTGCGGCCGACAAGATCCAGCGCCTGCACACCGTTGGTGCCTTCATAGATCAGCGTGATGCGGCAATCGCGGACGACCTGTTCGAGGCCCCACTCACGCGTGAAGCCCGAGCCGCCATGCACCTGCAGGCCAAGGTTCGCGCTCTCATAGCCCTTGTGGGTGAGGTAGGCTTTCACCACCGGCGTCAGCAGCGCCATATAGTCACCGGCCTTCTCGCGCACTTTCTCGTCCGGCGACTTGTGCTCGAGATCGCCCTGGAACGCGGCCCAGTAGGTGAAGGCCCGCGCGCCCTCGATGAAGGCTTTCTGCTCCAGCAGCATCCGGCGCACGTCCGGGTGCACGATGATCGGATCGGCCGGCTTGTCCGGCGCCTGTGTCCCCGTCAGCGAACGGCCCTGCACCCGGTCGCGCGCAAAATCGAGCGCGTTCTGGTAGGCCAGTTCCGCCTGCGACAGGCCCTGCAGGCCGACGCCAAGCCGCGCCTCGTTCATCATCACGAACATCGTGCGCATGCCCTTGTGCTCGTCGCCGACCAGCCAGCCGGTCGCGCCGTCATAGTTCATCACGCAGGTCGCATTGCCGTGGATGCCCATCTTCTCTTCCAGGCCGCCGCAGCTCGCCGAATTGCGCGCGCCCAGCGTGCCATCTTCGTTGACGAGGAACTTTGGCACCACGAAGAGCGATACACCCTTGATGCCCTCCGGCGCGCCCTCGATGCGGGCGAGCACAAGGTGAATGATGTTTTCGGTCAGGTCCTGCTCGCCGCCGGAGATCCAGATCTTCTGGCCGGTGATCTTGTAGGTGCCATCGCCCTGCGGCACGGCTTTAGTCTTCATCAGGCCGAGGTCGGTGCCGCAATGCGGCTCGGTCAGGTTCATCGTGCCGGCCCATTCGGCCGAGGCCATCTTCGGCCCGTACTTGGCTTTGAGTTCGTCCGACCCGCCCGCCATCAGCGCCTGGTAGGCACCGTGCGTCAGGCCTGGGTACATCCCGAAGGCCATGTTGGAGGCCGAAACCATCTCGGTCCACGCAATGTTCACCGCATGCGGCAGGCCTTGTCCGCCCATCTCGGGGTGCGCCGACAAAAGCGGCCAGCCATTCTCGACCAGCTGCTTGTACGCCTCGGGGAAGCCGTCCGGCGTTTTCACGCTGGCATCCGGATTGCGCTTGCAGCCCTGCCGGTCGCCCACCGCATTCAGCGGGAACAGCACGTTCTTGGCGAATTTCGCGCCCTCTTCGAGGATCTGGTCGATCACATCAGGCGTCGCATCGGCAAAGCCGGGCAGGTTCGAATAGTTCTGCAGCTGCAGCAGCTCGTGAAGCACGAACTGCATGTCGCGGACCGGGGCGTCGTAACGGGGCATGGGGAAGGCTCCTGCAAATCGGAAAGTCTTGCGCCCTAAATGGCAAAGCGTGTTGGAAAAGTCATTCCAACACGCTTCGTTATCGACAAATTATTCGGTAACCGGGGCTCAGACCTCGTCGAGCTGCTTGCGGGCGACCTGCTCATAGGCGTGCGCCTGGCGCTTGGTCTCTTCGGTCTGGCCATTATTGGCGACCAGGTCTTCGAGCCATTCGATGCCCTTATAGAGTTCGGTCAGCGCCGTTTCGATGTCGCCGCGCTGGACTTCCAGCTCGCGCGCCTGCTTGCGGAACTTCTCCAGCATCATCTTGGTCTGGGCCCGCTTGCCGTCGTTCAGGGCATAGAGGTCCAGGATTTCGCGGATATCAGCCAGCGGCAGGCCGAGGCGCTTCAGGCGAACAATGATCGTCAGCCGGGCGCGGTCCCGGTTGGAATAAAGACGCATCATGCCGTCGCGGGCCGGATGCAGCATGTCTTTATCTTCGTAGAAGCGCAAAGCGCGCGGGGTCACCCCGAATTCCCGGGCAAGCTCGGAAATCGTGTAGGTGCGGGAATCAGCGGCAGAAATGGACGTGATTGTACGGTGTTGCATGACGTGTCTCCTCCGTTCGTGTCTGCATTTTTTTATATAACACGTTCTAATATGCGCCTTCCGCGAACGTCAACGTAAATTTCCGCTTACGCGAACGGAAAGTCTGCCCCAGGGACACGCGCCGCGGGAAACCTACGCAAAAACTTACCTTTAACCCCGCCTTAACAGACATCGGGGCATTTCTGCGTGGGTGTAAAGAAATCCGCCGTTCTCCTTAACCAAGAGACCGGCCCGGGCGTGAGGAGCGGCCAATGAGCCAGACCGGACCGTGGACCAAGTTCAACAGCGACCAACGGGCGCGCGACGCCGCCCGTGAAGCTGCAATGGCTGAAGGGATTACGCTCGGCGAATACCTCAACCGGCTGCTCACTCTGGTGGACGAGCCGCAGCCGAACGAGACCTCCTTTTCCTACTCCCGGCGCACGGGTGCGGCCGCGCCGCCGCCGATCGCCCCCTCGCACGAATCAGCTGCGACGCTGGACCGGCTGACCCGCCGGATCGAAGCAACCGAAGCGCGCTCGACCCTCGCCATCAACGGCATCGATGACGCGGTCCACAATCTCGTCACCCGCCTCCAGAACACCGAGAAGACGACCGCCTCGATTGCCGGTCATGTCGAAGGCCTGATCGCCGAACTGCGCGAGACGCACGAAACCCTGCAGACCAAGGTCCGCCGTCTCGAAGCCGATGACAGCGCGCACCGCACCGTCGAAGCCTTCAAGGTTCTCGAAGGCGCGCTCGGAAAGCTGGCCACGCACGTCTACGAAGAAGGCGAGCTGACCCAGAACGAAACCGCCGCCATCAAGGGCCGTATTGAATCCGGCTTCACCGACATCGGCGAGCGTGTCGAAGGCATCGAAACCCGCGTTGATCGCACGCTGTCCGAGACCGCCGCCATCAAGAGCCGGATCGAATCCGGCTTCACCGACATCGGTGAACGTGTCGAAGGCATCGAAACCCGCGTCGATCGCTCTCTGTCGGAAACTGCCGCCCGCATGGAACGCGCCGTAGAGGAAGCCGAGCAACGTGCCTATGGCGCGACCCACATCCTTTCGGACCGCATGCTGAGCATCGAAGCGCACGTTCAGGAGCGCCTGAACGCCGCGGGACAAATCGCCGGCCAGACCCAGCAGCGCATCAACGCGGTCGAAGCCGACGTATCCGGCGCGCTGAACACGATGGAATCGACTCTCGGGCGCATCCAGGAACGCCTGACCCGCGCCGAAACCGGAACGGACTCCGCGCTGAAAAGCCTCGAGACCACCTTCGCCCATCTCGACGAGCGCATCGAAGCCGTCGCCAGCCAGATCGATCCTGAACAGGCCGAGCGCCTGAAACAGGAATTCGAGAAGCGCTTCGAAGACCTCACCCGTTCCGTGCGCAGCGCCGTCGACAACGCGCGCTTCGATCTCGCGACCGAAATCACCAAGGCCGCCGCCGGCCAGGATGAACGACTCGAAGAGCGCCTGAAAGCCGAAGTCAGCGAACTGAAAGCTCACCTCGCCAGCGTCGAGGCCCGCGCACCGGCCGAGATCACCGCCGCCGTGCAGGAAGAGATCGGCCGTCTCGGCGCAACGGTTGCCGAACGCATCGACGCCCTCGCCGCACATGTCGATGACCGGATCGAGGAAAGCGAACTTCGCAGCGCCGACGCCATCGAACAGGTCGGCGAACAGGTCACCGTCGCCGCCGTGCGTCTCCAGAAGCGTCAGGACGAAGCGCTCACCGCGCTCGCCCAGGACCTCCAGGGCATGCGCGCCGCCTCCGACGCCCGCCTGTCCGATGCCCTCGCCAGGGTCTCCGAACGTCTCGAGCGGATGCAAGGACAATCCTCCGAAGCCATGTCGCCCGTCCAGCGCGCGATCGCCGCGCTCGCGACCCGCCTCGAAAGCCTCGAAGCTTTCACCACCCCGCCGCATGTCCCCGGTCAGCCGCCGATCCTGCCACCGGACTTCGAAGTGAAGCCCGCGCCCATCGCCGCCGCTCAGGCTATCGCGCCGCAGCCGGAACCAGAGATCGCCGCTGCGCCGCCCGAGCCCGCACCGGCCGCGCCCGCCAAGGCCCGCCGGCCTGCCAGCGATTACACGCCTGAGCTGAAGTTTGATCTCAAGCCGCAGGCCGAGCCCGTACCGCAACCCGTTTCGACCCCGACCTACACGGTCAAGATCGAGGAAGACGAGTTCGAAGCCGGCTTCTCCGGCTGGGAAGTCGTCGAGACCAAAGTCCCGGAAAATCCGTACAAGGCCGATTTCGACGCCATCACGGGCGACGCCCCGCCGCGCAAACCGGCCGCCGCCCCGGCCCACAACTACGTCGCCGATGTTCCAGAAGAAGACATCGATTATGACGGCGCGCGCAGCTTTGACCCCGTCGACGAACTCGACCGCTTCGCCAGCATGGATGACAGCCTCGAAGGCAGCCATGCCGAAACCCGCGAGTCCGACATCGTCGACGACGAAGACGACCAACCGGACTTCGCCGCCACCCTCGCCCAGACTCAGGCCCGCGCCCCGGCCAGCGCCGCGCAGGATGAAGACACGGCCGACTACCTCGCCCGCGCCCGCCGCGCGGCGCTCGTCGCCGCGCAACAGAATGCGCGCGGCAATGCCCGGCCCAAACCAGCCGCCCCGAACGC
>JAIXVM010000142.1 GCA_027482995.1 Hyphomonadaceae bacterium
CCTTCACGGTTTCGACCAGGTTCGGGATCAGGTTCTGGCGCTGCTTGAGCTGAACATCGACATCCGCAAACGCCTGGTTGCAGCGCTGCCGCTTCATCACGAGACCGTTGTAGATCAGGATGATCAGACCCGCGACCGCGACGATGACCGCAAGGACAATAAGCACAAGGTTCATGGGGCGCCCCTTCCGTGAGTTCGAGCCATACGCGTAGCGGCGCCCGCCTCGATCCGCAACCCTCGGGCTGGGTCTGCCCCGTCTAGGCTTCCAGCGTGGCTTTCAATCGCGCCAGTGCGTTCACGACCTGCGCGGCGTGGGGGCCGATCCAGCGATCGTGGATATCCTTGATCGGCATCGCGTTCAGATAGTTCCAGCGCACGCGGCCGACCTTGTGAGCAATCACAAGGTCCGCTGCCTCCAGCACCTTCAGGTGCTGCATAACCGTGCACCGGTCCAGCGACGGAAACTGTGCGCACAGCTCGCCGGTCGTCTGCGGATTGTCCTTCAGCGCATCCAGGATCGCGCGGCGCACCGGTGCGGCGAGCGCCTTGAACACAAGGTCTTCGAGTGTTTCGGCAGGTGCACTTGACATGTTATATTTATATAACATGATAAAGCCGAACGCAAGCGCGGAGCTCCCATGGACCTGAAATTCGAAGTCAGCGGCCGCATCGCCCGCTCCGTCGATGAAGTCTTCGAAGCGGTGGTGAACCCGGAGAAACTCTCCGGCTATTTCACAACGGGCGGAGCCCGGGGCCGCCTTGAAACGGGCGCAACCGTAATGTGGGACTTCCATGACTTTCCGGGCGCCTTTCCGGTCGAGGTCGTCGAAGTCGAGAAGAACCGCCGCATCATCCTGAAATGGGAAGCCAATGACGGCCCGCCGCTCGAAGACGGCAAACCGGTCGAAAGCGCCGGCGCAGGTTACATGACGACCGTGACGATGCGCTTCGAAGACCTCGGCGATGGCCGCACCCTCGTCTCCATCGCCGAGGAAGGCTGGCGCCAGACGCCCACAGGCCTGAAGGCCTCCTATGGCAACTGCATGGGCTGGTCGCAGATGATCTGCGCCATGAAGATGTGGATCGAACATGGCATCAACCTGCGCGACGGGATGTACCGGTGAGCGGCGCTCCGAAAAGTGGGAACCGGTTTTCGGAAAAGCGCCGCGACAGATAAAAAAGTTAGAACTTTCCGGCGAACGAATTACTCTGGTCCCCATGACCGACGCCGACAATCTCGCCCACATGATCCGAACTGCCCACCGCGTCGCGGTCTTCACCGGCGCAGGCATCTCGACCGAAAGCGGCATCCCGGATTTCCGCTCGCCCGGCGGCGTGTGGAGCAAGATGAAGCCGATCATGTTCCAGGATTTCGTCGCCTCGCGCGACAAGCGCCGGGAGGCTTGGACGCGCGTGTTCAACAAGACCGCCGGCTGGACGGGCGCCTCGCCCAATGCGGGCCACTATGCCATCGCGGAGCTGGTAAAAGCCGGCAAGATCGCCAGCGTCATCACCCAGAACGTCGATAACCTGCACCAGGATTCCGGCGTTCCTGACCGCCAGGTGATCGAGATCCACGGCAATGCCAGCTACGCCAAGTGCCTCACCTGTTCGAAGCGCTACGAACTGGAAGACCTGCGCCACCGCTGGGAAGCCGATGAAGACATTACCTGCATCTTCTGCACGGGCTTGATCAAGACCGCGACCATCTCCTTCGGCCAGGCGATGCCCGAGGCCGAGATGGAACGCGCGACCGAAGAAGCCTCCCTGTGCGACCTGATGCTGGTCCTGGGCTCATCGCTCGTCGTCTATCCGGCCGCCGGCATTCCCCTGCTCGCCAAACGCCTCGGCGCCCAGTTCGCCATCATCAACCGCGAACCCACCGACCAGGATCCGTATGCAGACCTTGTGCTGAACGCGGAAATTGGCCCTCTGATGACGAACGTGCTGGAGCGACTTTAGCCCCGCGCAGAAAGCCGCACCCGCGTCACGTCCCACTCCGCCCGCGTCTGCGACCATTCATCGTTCGGAACGTCCTGATACGGAGGCGGCAGAACGATCGGCCCGAGGTTCTTCGAACCCAGCCGCTCCGCCAACTTCTGTGAGGCGATGTTCTCCGGCCGGATCGTGTGGATCACGCGCGGCTCGCCCAGTTCAAGAAACGCAAAATCCATCGCGGCAATCGCGCCTTCGAGCGCGAGCCCCTTGCCCTCGAATTCCGGCAGCAGCATCCAGCCAACTTCAATACAGGGCCAACCAAAAGGCTTTGACGGGCCGAACCGGCCCACGAACCGGCCACTCGCCTTCTCGACCGCGCAGAGCGAGCCCCATCCCACGATCGCCCAATGCCCGGCAATTGACAGAAGCTGGTTCCAGCTCTCGCGCTGATCCTGAACACTGCCCGTGCTGGCCTTGACGGACTCGTCCGCCTCCATCAGCGCCCAGGCCTCAAAATCCTCACGCCGAGGTGGCCGCAAGATCAGGCGAGACGTTTCGATCCGAACCATTTGTCCGCAGTCTGAACGTTATCCCGAGAACGTCCCACCCTTCGGGAAACCCTTGGGCACAACCTTGCCGGCCTGCGCGCGCTGGCCGCGCCACTCTTTCCATTCTTCGAAGGCGCGGTGGCGCCCGCCCGTCATGACGATCAGGCCGTCGCGTTTGTCGAAGGTGATGAGGTCCGCGAGTTCATACTTGCCCGTATAGGTCTGCAACTTGTTACCCTTGCCGCGCGACATTTCCGGCAGGTCCTTGAGCGGGAAGATCAGCATCTTCCGGTTCGTGCCGACCACCGCGATCATGTCGCCGTCAACCGGCGCGCAGACGAGCAGCTGCCCGTCGCCAGTATTCACGACCTGCTTGCCCGCCTTGCGGTTGGACTCCAGTTCCGTCTCCGGCACCACAAATCCGTACCCGGAGCTTGACGCCATCACACGCTTGCGCTCGGGGTCAAACTTGAACATGGCGACGATGCCAACATTGTCCTCAAGCTCGATCGACAACCGGATCGGCTCGCCATTGCCGCGCCCGCCCGGCAGCCTGTCCGCCGCGAGGATGAACGCGCGCCCGTCCGACGACATGATGACCAGCCGGTCGGTCGACATCACTTCTTCCGTCCAGGCCGGGCCATCGCCCTCCTTGAACTTGATTGCATCCGCGTCGATGCCGTGGCCTTTCATGCCGCGGATCCAACCCTGCTGCGACAGCACAACCGTCACCGGCTCCTTCGGGCGCGAGGCCTCCAGTGCCGCCGCAAGGTCCACATCCGGCGCCTCTTCGAAGGTCGCGCGGCGGCGGCCAAGATCCGTTCCCGGATCAAACTCGTCGCGCGCCAGTTTCAGGTCCTTGGACACGCGCGCCCATTGCTTGCGCACCGAGCCGAGCAGCGCGATGATCTCATCGCGCTCTTCCTTCAGTTTCGTATGCTCGCCCTGGATTTCCATTTCCTCGAGCTTGCGCAAGGCGCGCAGGCGGAGGTTCAGGATCGCTTCGGCCTGCAGGTCCGACAGCTTGAAGCGCTTCATCAGCACCGGCTTCGGCTCGTCCTCGGTCCGGATGATGCGGATCACTTCATCGATATTGAGATAGGCAATCAGGAAGCCGTCCAGCAGGTGGAGGCGCTTCTCGATCTTGTCGAGCCGGAACTCGGAGCGCCGCACCAGCACTTCACGGCGATGATCGAGGTAGGCCTGCAGCACGGCCTTGAGGCCCATCACCTGCGGCGCGCCCTTGTGCAGCACGTTCATGTTCAGGCTGAAGCGCGTTTCTAGATCGCACAGCTTGAACAGGCTCTCCATCAGCACGTCCGCCTCGACCGTCTTGGCGCGCGGCACCAGCAC
>JAIXVM010000267.1 GCA_027482995.1 Hyphomonadaceae bacterium
CGGGCGCTGGCAATCGGTACTGCCGAGCCGGTTCATCGACGAGCTGCCGCATGAGCATGTCGATGCCGTGTCCGAGACCGGATATTCCGGCATACCCGGTGCCGAGAATGCCTTTGTCGGCTCGGTCGAGGATCTGGGCGAGCGCTCGAATTATGAAAGCCCCGGCTGGAAACGGCTGAAGGAAAACGCGGCCCGGCCGTCCGGGGCCCCGCCGCGCGAGACGTCGGGCCTGACCGCGACGGCCTCGGGACCGGACACCTTCCCGCCGGGCGCCCGCGTGTTTCATGATAAATTCGGCTATGGCCGGGTCGCCTTCAGCGAAGGCAACAAGCTGACCGTCGATTTCGACAAGACCGGCCGCAAGAAGGTGATCGCCACGTTTGTGACAGCGGCCTGATCCGGTTCGGGTTTCAGATTGCAACGCCGGGAGACGGAGAACCCCGCCGAGGGGGGGGGATGCGCAGGTTCTGACCCTTCAGACTTCGGGAGGGAAGCGCGCTGAGGGCTGTCATCACCGGCGTTGCGAGCAGACAGTCGCAGGCCTGGCCCCAATCGAAGCCGAACGATCCGTTCATTTGCGGCTCATACGACGGGTAGAGGCCGCCCATCCGGCCTGGCACCGCGTCGGCGAGGGCATTCTGATCGTTAACGCCATGGCCTGCCGCGTTAACGAATGTGGAACGATCAGTTCCGCTGGGTGATGCTTCCAAGGGGACCTGCACGGCTCGTCCCCCGCAGAATCAAGGCCCTCGAAAACCTCAAACGATACGTTCCACTTAGCTGCGGCCCGCGCCTTGCTTTAAAGGGGCGTTAACGGCACATGGTGTATGGGGCTGGGAATTAAGTTGCGCACGTTGCCGAACGGAACGGTTCGGACCGTATAGAAAAGAGCTCGGATTGTCCATGATTGGTAGCCTTCTCGGCCTGTTGTCCACGGACATGGCCATTGACCTCGGAACCGCGAACACGCTGGTCTACGTAAAGGGACAGGGCGTACAGCTCGATGAGCCCTCGGTCGTTGCGTACATGACGCAAGGCGGACGCAAGATCGTTTACGCGGTCGGCGAGCAGGCGAAGAACATGCTGGGCAAGACGCCGGTCAACATGGAGGCGATCCGCCCCATGCGCGACGGCGTGATTGCCGACTTCGAAGTCGCCGAGGAAATGATCAAGCACTTCATCCGGAAGGTTCACAACCGCCGGGCGTTTGTCTCTCCCCTCATCATCATCTGCGTGCCGAGCTCCGCGACCAGCGTCGAGCGCCGCGCCATCCACCAGTCGGCCCTTGCGGCCGGCGCGCGTCACGTTGAACTGATCGAGGAGCCGATGGCGGCCGCGATCGGTGCCGGCCTGCCTTACCAGGATCCGGCCGGTTCGATGGTGGTCGATATCGGCGGCGGCACTTCGGAAGTCGCGGTTCTGTCCCTTGGCGGCATCGTCTACTCCCGTTCGGTGCGGGTCGGCGGCGACAAGATGGACCAGGCGATCGTCAACTACCTGCGCCGTGAACAGAAAATCCTGATCGGCGAAATGTCGGCCGAGCGGATCAAGAAGGAAATCGGCACCGCGATGCCGCCGGAGAACGGCACCGGCATGGCGCTGACCGTGCGCGGCCGCGGTACGCTGGACGGTGTGCCGAAGGAAACCGAGATCACCGAAGCGACGATCGCCGAAGCTCAGCGTGAGCCGGTGACGGAAATCATCGACGCCGTGAAGCTGGCCCTCGAAGCCATGCCGCCGGAACTGGCAGCCGATATCGTGGACCGCGGGATTGTCCTTACGGGCGGCGGCGCGCTGCTGCGCAACCTCGACACCGCCATCCGCAACCAGGCACAACTGCCGGTCATGATTGCGGATGATCCGCTGAAATGCGTGGTCAACGGGTGTGGACAGGTTCTGGAGAATTACTCCAAAATGAAAAGTGTCCTCTGCCCCGAAGTTTGATACGCGGGCATTCCAGATAGGCGAGGGAGCTTGAGGCATGGCCCGTTCCGGCCGCTCCAGTCAGAAATCAGGCGCCCGGCGAGTCACGCTGGGCATCCTGATCTTTGGCGCGCTCGCACTGATCGTCGCCCAGTCGGCGCCGCAGATCAGCAATTTCTTTCTGCCCGCCCGTACGACGGTGAGCGACCGGATCGGCGCGCCGGCCGATACGAGTCTCTGGGCGCAGCTGACTGGTCAGGCCGACCGCGAACAGCGTATCCGCGAACTTGAAAACGAAGTGCGCGATCTGGCGCGCTACAAAGCCGCCGCCATTTCGATGGCCGAGCGGATGGAAGCCTACGAAAACATCCTCAACCTGATGGGTGAGCCGCCGGAACGCGGCGTGACGGCGCGCATTACCACGGTCGTGGACGGACCGTTTGCGCAGACCGTGCTCGCCAACGCGGGCAGCCTGCAAGGTGTGGTGCCCGGCGCGGTGGCGATGAACGAGGGCGGACTGGTTGGCCGGGTCATCCAGCTCGGAGACCGGTCGTCCCGCATCCTGCTGATCAGCAATTACCAGAGCCAGCTGCCGGTGCTTGGCGAAGTGAGCGGCGTGCGTGCCATTTTGCAGGGCAAGGACCGTGACCGGGGTGTCCTTCGAGACTTGCCCGAAGCGGCCGATTTCATCGAAGGCGAACGTATCCTGAGTTCCGGCGAGGGCGGCGCCTTTCCGCGCGGCCTCGTTGTTGGCACGGTGACGAAGCAGGGTGCCGACTGGATCGTGAAGCTGGCCATGCGCGACCATGCGAGCGGCTATGTCCGGATGATCGCGCCGCCGGAAATCGTCGAACCTCTGCCCGAACCCGAGATCACCGAGCCGGTGTCGCCGGCGCCTGCGTCCAGCACCTCGCAAGGCGCGCAATAGCCATGAAAAGCTCCCGGCTGGATCGCAAACGCCGAACCCTCTGGAGCCAGTCCGGCCCGAGCCCCCGGCTGATCTTCGGCGCCGCGATCATCGCAATTGTCGGCGTGCTCGGCATGACGCCGAAGGAACTTTTCGGCCTGACGCTGGCCTGGCCGTTTGCCGCGCTCTGGGGCGCCATCGGCTGGGGCAGGGCGGGGCTGTCACTGCGCCCGATGATCCTGCTCGTCATCTTCGGGCTTATGCAGGACATCATCTCGAACGCGCCGCTGGGTTGCTTCGCGCTGATCAACTTGCTCGTATACGGACTAAGTGCAGGGATCGCAGACCAGACCGATGGCATGCGGGACGCGCTGGTCGCGGTGGTTGGGCCCGCCGTTCTCCTGATTGTCGCGTTCCTTCTCATCTGGGGCTTTGCGAGCATCACGAGCGATCATCTGGTCCGATCCTGGCCTCTGTTCACCAACTTCTTCATGACCGGGCTGATCTATTCTTTCGCCAACCAGATGTTTGATCTTGGCCGCCGCCCCGGCGAATCGCCCGGAGGAAGCTGATGGCACGCCGCAACAGTCCTGAAGCCGATTTCGATCGCCGCCTGCTTCTCGCGGCGGGCGCTGGCACGGCCGTCTTTGCAACGCTTGTTGGACGGCTGTCGCAGCTACAGCTCATCGAGTCCGACCGGTATACCAAGCTGGCCGCGGAGAACCACGTCCGGCTGGTGCTCGCCCCGCCCGAGCGCGGACAGATCCTTGACCGTTTTGCCCGGCCTCTCGCTTCGCAGCGCCAGGCTGGGCGCGTCTCGGTCATCCCCGAACGCCTCAAGGACCCCGAAGCGACCCTTCGTCAGATCGCGGAGCATATCGACCTGCCAGAGACGCGCATGAAGCGCGTTCTCGAGGAAATCGCGGCCAGCCGGATCCGCCGGTCGGGCTTCGTTCCGGTCACCGTCGTCCAGGAACTGAGCTACGAAGAGTTTGCGCGGCTGCGCGTGCGCGCCGTGGAAATGGAAGGCGTCGATGTCCAGATGGCGTCGACCCGCTCCTATCCGCGCGGGCGCGACTTTGCGCACATTCTCGGATACGTCGCCCGGGCGAGCGCCGACGATCTGACGCGCCTTGCGGAAGGCCGCGCGCCGGAAGATCTCGAGACATTCGAGGAGCTGTTCCGGCACCCCGACATGCGCGTCGGCCGCCAGGGCATGGAACGCTACGCCGAGGACTGGCTGCGGGGCCGCCCGGGACGGCGCCGGGTTGTCACCAACGCTCACGGCCGCCCGATGGAAGAGCTAGAGCAGGATCCTGCCAACGCGGCGGTGGCCGGCAAGGATCTCTACATCACGATCGATTCCGAATTGCAGCGTGTCGCGATCGACCGGTTCGAAGGTGAGAGCGGGGCAGCTGTCGTGCTCGATATCGCATCCGGCGACGTGCTCGCCATGGTGTCGACACCGGCCTTCGATCCGAATGCGTTCGTGAACGGAATATCCGGCAAGGACTATGCGGAGCTGCGCGACAACACGATGTCGCCGCTTTATCCGCGCGCGCATGGCGGCGTCTATCCGCCCGGCTCGACGTTCAAGATGGTGGTTGCGACGGCGGCGCTGGAGGCAGGTGTCATCGACACGAAGACCCGTTTCACCTGCCATGGCCGGATGTGGTTTGGTGGCCGCAACTGGCACTGCCACAAGAAGGGCGGGCACGGATCGGTTGACCTGCACAATGGCATCAAGCTGTCGTGCGACGTCTATTTCTACCAGGTCGCGCGGCTCGCCGGCGTGGACAAGATTGCCGAAGTCGCGCGCAAGTTCGGGTTTGGCGAAGACTGGGTGCTGGGCATGACCGGCGGCCGCGGGGGACTGGTGCCCGACCGCGCCTGGAAGCGCAAAGCCCGCAATGAGGAATGGTTCGAAGGCGAGACGCTGAACTTCGGCATCGGGCAAGGCCAGCTTGGCGTGACGCCCGTGCAGCTCGCCCTGATGACGGCCCGCATTGCAGCCGAGGGCAAGCACTTCAAACCGCGCCTGATCGGCCTCGGCCCCGAGGTGCCCGAAGACGGCGATCTCGACATGCCGCTGGATGCCGAGATCATGAAGCTGATGAAGTCCGGCATGTTCGGCGTGACGTCAGAGCCCGGCGGGACGGCTTATCGCTCGGGTGATCTCGGCCTTGGCGGACCGCGCCTCGCAGGCAAGACCGGGACCGCGCAGGTGCGCAACATTTCGGCGGCGGAGCGGGTGAGCGGCGTGCGTACCGGCGACGCGATTGCGCGCGAGCTGCGCGACCACGCCTTGTTTGTGGCTTACGCGCCGACGGATAATCCGCGCTACGCCATCTCGGTCGTTGTGGAGCACGGCGAAGGTGGCTCGCGTACGGCGGCGCCGGTCGCCCGGGATATTCTTGCCGCTGCTATCAAGATGGACAGTGGTCGTACGCCGGCCTATTCCAAGCGGGCAGCCACCAAAGCTCCGGCTACGGACGGAAAACCGGAAGGGGATCCGGTATGAGCCGTGAAGGATTTACCGGCTTTACGCGCGGCGAAGCGCGGGTATCTGCGGCGCGCGGCGTGTACTTCGACAGGTTCGGGCCGTTCGGCAAGATCGCGCGCCTTCCGTGGAGCATCATTCTTCTGATCGTCGGCACCGGGCTCGTCGGCACGGCGATGCTGTTTTCGGTCGGTTGGGACCCCGTGACCGCCGCACCGTCGCCGGACGAAGCGAACCTCTGGCGGGACCACATCACCCGCCTGGCAGTGGGCTTTGTGCTGATGATCGGCCTCGCGCTGTTACCCTTGAGTGCCTGGTCAAGGCTTGCGTTCCCGGCCTATGCCGCTGTGATCATCCTTCTGGTGCTGGTTGATTTTTTCGGCGTCATGGGCGGCGGCGCCGCGCGCTGGCTGAAACTCGGTCCGATACAGATCCAGCCCTCGGAACCTGCAAAGCTCGCGGTGACCATGGCCGTGGCGAGCTTCTATCAGCGCATGATGCCCACGAATGGACAGAGCCCGCCGCTTTACGTGCATGGCGGCGCTCTCTTGCTGGTGCTGATCCCGGCCGCACTTGTGTTCAAGCAGCCGAACCTGTCGACGGCGCTAGCGCTCACGGCATCGGGTGCGATGATCATTTTCTTTGCCGGCATCTCGATGCGTTACGTCCTCGCGGCGATCGCCATTGGCCTGTTGTCGGTTCCGGCGATCTACACCTTTGTATTGGAGCCTTATCAGCGCGAGCGCGTCGACACGCTGATTGCGGGCATCACGGGCGAATCGACGAATGGTCTCGGTGAGAGTTACCAGATCGAACAGGCCAAGATTGCGATCGGGGCCGGCGGATTCAGTGGCCGGGGCTACCTGCAGGGCATCCAGTCCCAGCAGGAATACGTGCCGGAGCAGCATACCGACTTCATCCTGACGATCATCGCCGAAGAGTTCGGTTTCATCGGCGCGCTCGCGCTTCTCTCGGTCTTCGCTTTCCTGTTCGCCTGGTCTTTCATGGTGGCGTCCAAGAACCGAAGTTGGTTCGGGCGCCTAGCTACCGTGGGGGCTACGTCGACGATTGCCTTCTTCGCGATCTTCAACAGCGGCATGGTCCTCGGGCTGCTTCCTGTGCTGGGGATGCCGCTGCCGCTGATCTCCTATGGCGGCACCGCGCTGATCACTGTGATGGCCTGTTTCGGGTTGATCCTGTCGGCGCATCTGCACCGCGACGAAAAGCTGTCCACGCGAGGATTGTTTTAGTCTCGGCGGCCGAAATCGCGTTGATTTCTACCCTCGAACGTCTAGGGTCCCGCGAAACGATGCCCCGGGGAGCATGATTCATGGCACAAGTTAGCCGTAAGACCGAGGAATGGGGCTCGCGCGTTGGCTTTCTGCTGTCGGCCGTCGGTTCTTCGGTCGGCCTCGGCAACTTCTGGCGGTTTCCCTATCTCACCGGTGAGCATGGCGGGAGCGCGTTCATCCTGATCTATCTTGGCTGCGTGCTGCTGTTCTGCCTGCCGCTGCTGATGGGCGAATACGCGATGGGCCGCAAATCCGGCATGTCGGCGGTCGAGGGCATCCAGTCACTGGCGCGCGCGGAGGGCAAATCCAAATACTGGGGCGTTGTCGGTTGGGTCGGCACGCTGGCCGCCTTCTTCATCCTCACATTCTACGGGGTCATCTCGGCCTGGGTGCTCAGCTTCATTCCGCAGGCGATGTCGGGCAAGTTTGCCGGATTCGACGCCGCCGCGGCGGGCGCAAATTTCGAGGCGACGATCCTCGACAAGCCGCTGATCCTGACGCTGCTCGGACTCTTCATCCTCGCCAACGTACTGGTGGTGGCCCGGGGTGTCTCGAGCGGCCTTGAGCGGGTGAACAAGATCGTGATGCCGCTCTTCTTCATCATGCTGCTGGGGGTCGTCATCTTCGCCCTTCGGCAAGGTGATTCAGCCGCCGCTATCCGGTTCCTCATGGAGCCGGATTTCAGCCGCGTGACGACGGCCACCTTCCTCGCTGCGCTCGGCCAGGCTTTCTTTTCGGTCGGCGTCGGCCTCGGGATCATGGTGACCTACGGCGCCTATCTTGCTCAGGATACGGATATTCCCCGTTCTTCTTTCATCGTGGCCGGCTCCAACAGCGCGGTCGCGATCCTGTCCTGCCTGGCCGTGTTCCCCATCGTGTTCGCCTTCGGCCTCTCGCCGGATCAGGGGCCGGGGCTGTTCTTCGTGACCTTGCCGATTGCGTTCGGGCAGATGACTGGCGGCGCCTTCTTTGGCTCGGTCTTCCTCACGCTGGCCTTGTTCGCCGCGTTCACCTCATCGATTTCGCTGATGGAAGTCGGTGTGTCCTGGCTTGAGGAGCGCGAAGGGGTGACCCGCCCTGGCGCCGCGCTGGGTACAGGGTTCGCCGTGTTCCTCATCGGGGCAGGCTATGTGTTCTCGTTCGACTATTTCCGGTTCATCGATTTCGTGGCCGGGTCATTGATGCTGCCGCTCGGCGGCTTGCTGGCCGCCGTGTTTGCGGGCTGGGTTCTGTCGCGGGAAATGCTGGTCAGCGAGCTC
>JAIXVM010000303.1 GCA_027482995.1 Hyphomonadaceae bacterium
ACTACAACTCGAACTTTGACCGCATGCCGTGGCGGACAGACGCTTCGGCGCTGACCGCCTGGCAACGCGGCGACACCGGCTATCCGGTGGTCGATGCGGGTATGCGCCAGCTATGGCATACCGGATGGATGCATAACCGGGTGCGGATGATCGTCGC
This sequence comes from Hyphomonadaceae bacterium, assembly GCA_027482995.1. Taxonomy (GTDB): domain Bacteria; phylum Pseudomonadota; class Alphaproteobacteria; order Caulobacterales; family Hyphomonadaceae; genus Hyphomonas. The sequence continues at coordinate 158 of JAIXVM010000303.1, forward strand.
CTCGTTCCTGACGAAGCACCTGCTGCTGCCATGGCAAGCCGGTGAAGACTGGTTCTGGGATACGCTGGTGGACGCTGACCCGGCCATCAATGCGGCAAGCTGGCAGTGGACGGCCGGTAGCGGCGCCGACGCGGCACCTTACTTCCGTGTGTTCAATCCGATCACGCAAGGCAGCAAGTTTGATGAGACCGGCGGATATGTTCGCCGCTGGTGTCCCGAGCTGGCAAAGATGCCGGACAAGTTTCTGCATGCGCCGTTCGAGGCGCCGGAGAGCTTGCGGTCAAAGGCTGGCGTGGTGCTTGGCCAGACCTATCCGGAACCCATCGTGGAACACAGCGCAGCGCGCGAACGCGCACTGGACGCATATAAACAGACGAAAGAGGAGCAGGGGGCGGCATGAAAAAAATCGCGATCGTTGGATCTGGTGTTTCGGGTCTTGGCGCAGCCTGGGCGCTGCGCGATAGGGCGGACGTCACCGTGTTCGAGAAGTCATCGCGGGCAGGCGGTCATGCGTGCACGCACAATTTTGACTATGATGGCACGCCCCTGAATGTGGACCTCGGGTTCATCGTCTATAACGGGCTCAACTATCCGAACCTGATCGGCTTCTTTGAAGCGCTCGGCGTTCAGACTGAAGCGTCTGACATGAGCTTTTCTGTCACCGATCCGGCGGGTTGGACCTGGGCGTCCACAGCGAAGGGTATTTTTGCCCAGAAGCGCAACTTGCTCAGCCTGCGCTTCCACCGGTTCTGGCAGACGATCCTGAAATTCAATGATCTCGCGCGCACGGAGCTGGCCGCTGACGCGGTACAGGATACCACGCTCGGCGCCTGGCTGGACCGGCACGGCTTCGACGACGATTTCCGCCTCAACTACATACTGCCGATGGGCGCTGCGATTTGGTCCACGCCAGAGGACAAGATGCTGGAGTACCCGGCAAAGAGCTTCTTCCAGTTTTTTGACAACCACCGGCTGATGCACAAGGAGCGCCCGCAGTGGCGCACCGTGTCGGGTGGGAGCCAGAGCTACGTGAGCAAGGTCGCCGCCATTCTCGGCTCCCGGCTTCGCTTGAACACCGGCGTCAGCAAGGTGCATCCTTTCGGCGACAAGGTCGCCGTTGTTCTGGCCTCGGGCGCAACAGAAATCTTCGACGATGTCATTCTGGCGGGTCACTCTGACGAGTCCCTGAAGCTGGTGGAGCGGGATTACGAGAACGCGGCCTTTTTCCTTCGCTCGGTCAGGTATCGTCCGAACACGATCTATCTCCACCGCGACCCCGCGCTGATGCCGGGCCGCAAGGCGGCCTGGGCAAGCTGGAACGTCATCAAGCAGGGGAATGGTGACATCTGTCTGACCTACTGGATGAACCGGTTGCAGAACATCGATCCGAAGAAGCCGGTATTCATCACGCTGAACCCTGAAACACCCCCTGCCCCGGGCCTGACGTTCCACGAGTACAGCTTTGATCATCCTCAGTTCGACGCCGCCGCCGAAGCCGCGGTGCGATCGATCAAACGGATCCAGGGACAGGACGGCTTGTGGTTTGCCGGCGCCTGGATGGGACGCGGATTCCACGAGGATGGCTTGAAATCGGGCCTCTCCCCAGCGTTGTCGCTCGGCGGGCAAGTGCCTTGGGACGCGAAGGGCGTGGACATCGTCACGGCGCAGCGCAAGAGTTCGGAACCTGAAGCGAAGGCCGGAGTATCCGCGTGAATCTACCGCCAATGCGGCTATGGTCGGGGCAAACGCTGCACAAGCGTTTCCTGCCATTCGAACGCATGTTTCAGTACAAACTGGTGCTCATCGACGTGGATATCGACCGCCTCACCGAGGCCGCGCGCATGTCCGGATTGTTCACTATCAATCGCCCCGGCCTGTTCTCATTCTATGAAGCAGACCATGGCGGCCCGGAGCGTAAGGTCAGTCTGCGGTCCTGGGCCGAAGACCTGTTCGCAACCGCCGGCGTGACGCTGCAATCCGGCACGATCCGTCTGGTGACCTTCCCGCGCCACTTCTTCTACAAGTTTGCGCCGCTCTCGCTTTGGTACGGGTATGCGCAGGATGGAGCGCTCAAGGGTATCATCTACGAAGTGCGCAACACGTTCGGTGAGCGCCACTGCTACGTTGCCGCCGTCGATGCGGCGCGGTCTGTTCACACGGCCGACAAGAACTTCCATGTCTCGCCCTTTTTTGACGTCAGCGGACAGTATCGGTTCACCTTGCGCGCGCCCGGGCCAACACTCGATGTGGTGGTCGAGAACGTAAAAGATGGCACGCGCGTGCACCTTGCGAACATCAAGGCCCGTATCCTTGAAGCAACCACTGCCAACCTGCTGAAGCTCGCAATCACAAACCCCATGTCCACCATCGGCGTCACGTTTGGAATTCACTGGCAGGCGCTGCTCCTCTGGGCGCGCGGCGCGAAATACCATTCGAAGCCGATCCTGCCGAAATTCAAAAGCACCGTTGCAGTGGCTGCGATCCCGACCAAGTCCATCAAACCGGAAAACCTAGTATGAGTACTGCCCTTCTCGCCACGCCTCAAATCATCCGCCAGCTGAAGAACGTGCCAGCGAGCTTTCGCATTGCGGCGATGGTCCTGTTCCGCACCAAGAGCGGTGAGCTGACGTTTGTATTGCCGGACGGAACCGAACTGCTGTTCAAGACGGAAAGTGAAGGACCGGTCGCCCGGATCAACGTCCACAACTTCCGGTTCGTGAACCGCGCGCTGGCCGGCGGTGATGTGGCGTTTGCCGAATCCTATATGGACGGCGACTGGTCGACGCCTGATCTGACCGCAGTGCTCCGCTTCTTCTCGGCGAATTTCGACGCAGCGACCAAGCTCTCGCGCGGGAATGTCTTTGTTCAATGGATGAACATGTTGAGGCATATGTTTGGACGCCGGAACTCGAAGGCCGGCGCTCGCAAGAACATCATGGCGCACTACGATCTCGGCAACGCGTTCTACGAGACCTGGCTGGACCCGACGATGACCTACTCGTCGGCTTATTTCGAGAGCCCGAACCAGTCGCTTGAGCAAGGCCAACTGAACAAGTACCGCCAGATCTGCGAGCGCATCCATGCTGGCCCGGATTCACACATCCTGGAAATCGGTTGCGGTTGGGGCGGCTTCGCCGAGTATGCTGCCAAGCACCATGGCAGCAAGGTGACGTGCCTCACGATTTCACCGGCCCAGAAGGCATTCGCCGATGAGCGCATGCGCCGGAACGGACTGAGCGACCGCGTCGAAATCCGGCTTGAAGACTACCGCGACCATGTCGGCGAGTATGACGGCATTGCCTCCATCGAGATGTTCGAAGCCGTCGGCGAGGCCTATTGGCCGAGCTATTTTGCGAAAGTGTTTTCGTCGCTCAAGAAGGGTGGCCGCGCCGGCCTTCAGATCATTACCATCAATGATGACCTGTTTCCGCGCTACCGCGAACGCGTCGATTTCATCCAGCAGCACATTTTCCCGGGCGGCATGCTGATCAGCGAAAAAGTGCTGAAGGAGCAACTGGCGACCGCAGGGCTGCGCCATGATGGGGTGGCCTATTTCGGTCAGGACTATGCCCGCACGTGCCGCGAATGGTCGCGCGCGTTCAACGCGCACTGGGATGAAATCCGGCCCCTGGGATTTGACGAGCAATTCCGCCGGCTCTGGAACTTCTACTTCAGCTATTGCGAAGCGGGCTTCAGCGACGGGCGGATCAATGTCGGCCAGTTCCAGTTGACGCGGAATTGACGGGCCGTCAGACGAGCCGGGATTGCCGGATCGCCGCTGCGATGAAGCTGGCGAAGAGTGGGTGCGGCTCGAACGGCCTTGAACGCAGTTCGGGATGGAATTGCACGCCGACGAACCAGGGGTGATCTCGCAGCTCGAAGATTTCCGGCAGGCGGCCGTCCGGGGACATGCCTGAGAAATGCACGCCTTTGGCTTCGAGGGCGGGGATGTATTTCGTGTTCACTTCGTAGCGATGGCGGTGGCGTTCGAACACTTCGTCCTTGCCATAGATCTCGGCGACG
>JAIXVM010000048.1 GCA_027482995.1 Hyphomonadaceae bacterium
GAGAAGAGCTGCGGGAAGCGGAACTTCATCAGCGCCGACTGCCACATCTCGGCGGTTTCGTTCGGATTGGACAAAGCGCGGTACTCACCGGCCCGAACGCCATCCTCGAAGATGGCCGAGAGATAGACACGCTCCTTGGCGAGCTTCTCGTTCATGTAGAGCGGGCGTTCCTTGGCGAGGACTTCCGCGACTTCGAGGATCTTCGCTTCTTCCTCGATCGCCGAGTAGGTGCGGGCAAGATCATAGTGAAACAGCTCGCGAAGCCGGTTCGAGGCGGTTTCCTTGCGCGCCACGATCTTCTCGAAGGTAAGGTAGGCCTCTTCGTTGAACTTGTGCGCCATCGCCTCGGCAATATCGATCTTGGAGGCGAAGAACCGGTAGATGTTACCGGCGGACATATTACAATCCTTGGCGATCTCCGCCATTGTCGTCTTCGAGTAACCGTAGTGGAGGATGCGCTCCACAGCGGCGTGAAGGATCATGGTGCGGGTTTCATCGGTCTGGCTCATGCGCGTATAATGCACAGAATGACTGAACATTCAATATAGTATTCAGCATCCACTCGCGACACGGGTGTTAGAGCCTTGTTTACACACATGGTCCGCGCCGGACGCTTGTGCCATAGGCCAAGCCTTGTGATTCCAAACGCCTGGGAGGGCCCGACATGGCGCTGTATTGTCTGCATTGTCTCGACAACGAAGTCGACGGGGCCGCCCGGCGGGCGGCTGCCCGTCCGGCCCATCTGGAATGGGCGGCCGGGCTCGGTCCTGTGGTCCGGATGGCCGGGCCGCTGCTGGATCCGGACGGCAAGATGGTCGGCTCTGTATTCCTGATCGAAGCCGCCAGTCTCGCCGATGCCAAGGCGCTGAACGCCGAAGATCCCTACAGCAAGGCCGGCGTGTTCGGCCACGTGACGATCAACGAAACCCGCTGGGCCATCGGAGAAGGCAAACCGCAATGAGGCAATTCATTTCCGGCAATCTCAACTATTCCAGCTGGTCGATCCGGCCGCTTCTGGTCGCGCGAAAGGTGGCGCTGCCGGTTGAGGAAATCATCGTGCCGCTCGACTTTCCGGAATCGACGGCGAAGCTGAAGGAGATCAGCCCGACGGCGAAAGTGCCGCTGCTGCGCTGGGACGGAATCGAGATCTGGGAAAGCCTGGCGATCACCGAATTCGTGGCCGAATGGGCGCCTCCCGGCGCCGTCTGGCCGCTGGATCCCGAGCGCCGGGCCATTGCCCGCGCGGTCTCAAGCGAGATGCATGCGGGTTTTCAGACGATCCGTCAGATGTGCTCGATGGACATTCGCGGACGTGAGCCGACGCCGGACATGACCCCTGCCCTTGCCGCAGATATCGCGCGCCTACAGGCGATGTGGTCCGGGCTGCGAGCGAAGTATGGCTCGGGCGGGCCGTTTCTGTTTGGGGCCTGGTCGGCGGCGGATGCGTTCTACACACCGGTGGTCACCCGGTTCCGAACCTATGGCCTGCCACTGAGCGGCGCTGCGGCCGACTATGCCGCCGCCGTGCTGGACGATCCTCTGTTCCTGACACTGGAGGAGCAGGCGAAGATCGAACCGTGGTGGATCAAGTACGGCCCGGAAGGCCGCTCCAGCGGCTATCTCAAGCCGTAGGCGGCGCGGTGAAGTCGTAACCGAGGTCGAACCGGAAGAGCTCGCGGACGCGGGCCGAATAGATATCCATCGCTTCGCCGGAGAAGAGCTCAGCCAGCGATTGCTGACGGTTCTGCAGCACGTTGGGCTCGGCCTCCGGATCCACCTTGAGGGCCATCGCCTCTTTCGTGCCGGCGGCAACCGCTGCGTCGATGGCCTCCGGTTTCAGCTTGATGTTCCAGTGACGGGCGATCGCCGCGAGCGTGCCGGCCGGGTCGGCGCGGGTCTGCTCATACTGCACGCGCAGGATCGAAGACGGGTGCGCCTTCTCCACTTCGCCCCAGCGGTTCCAGAAGCGGGCGAGCCAGTAGAGATCGCAGCGGTAGCGTTTGCCGTCCGGATCGCCCTTCAGGTATTCGAGCCAGTCGACCTGGATGTCGTATTCCCATTTCGCATGGTGCGAGGCGAGGATGCTCATCGGGTGGCGGATGCAGAGCGCGTAGGGCGGCAGGCCGGCGAGGCCGCGCGCCCAGCCCCAGTCGGTAAGGCGGTGCGGGATCGTATGGCTGAACGCGAGGCGCGGTAGCTGCGCGAAGACCGGATCATCCTTCGGCCAGCCGATGTAAGGGCGAACGGCATTTTCGGAGAAGTATTTCGGCCGCTCGATTCCGTACGTGTCGGCGAGCGCGACCGCGAACATGTATTTGACCCAATGGGTGCCCGAGTTTTTCGAAGTGACGAGGAAGCCGTCAAACGCGCCGTGCCGCAGCACGGAGAAGTTCATCCAGTTATCGTTCCAGACGCGGGCGGCATAGGTCATGCGGCGGCCCTAGACCAGCGACTGCGGCCGTGCAAGCTCAGGTCTTCAGACCCGCCATGTCGCGATAAACCTGAAGGAGCCTCAGCTGCGCGCGGGTCGGCAGGCCTTCGGCTTCGGAGACGGCGACGAGCATCGCATCGAGATCGACGACTTCCTTCGGGCCAAGCTGCGGCGCGTTCACGACCAGCTTGCTGAGGCGGGCCATCGTATCCTGCGCCGGTGGGCAGGACTGGCAGACCCAGGCCGCATGGGCGGCAAGTTCTTCGGCTTCACCAGGTGTCGTCCGGAAGGTTTCGCGGATTTCGCCCTCGATGATGTCACCTTGAAGGATGGTGAGCGGACCGCCGCGGGCGAGCGCGACCTGCATCATCATGATGGCGGCGGCTTCGCGCGGGTCGTCGATCAGGTCGAGCCCGCCGAGACCCATCTTGTACTTGAACGCAAACCGGCGCGGCGCGTTTGCCGCCGTTTTCACAACCTCAGCGGCCGCGTCCAGTCCGCGCTTGGCCATCTGGAGACGCCAGGCCCAGACGCCAATGGCGACCAGCACCGCGAGAATTCCGAGGATCATAGGCATTGCTGCAGATTAGCCTCGTCATCGTCGCGGCGCTACTCACGAATTGCGCGCGGTGGGGGCTATTTGCCCCCGCCCGCTTTGACGGCCGTATGCGCCTGCGTCAGCACATAGGCTCGGATCGCCTCGGCTTCATCCGGCGTCAGATACTCCGAGAACGACACCATGCCGTTGGCGGATAGGTTGCCATCGAGCACGGCGCCCTTCCAGGCGTCCTTGTTGCCGGTGATCATTGACCAGCGCAGGTCTGGAAGCACGCCGGACGAGACGGCGAGCGGGCCGTGGCAGACGGCGCAGTTGCGCGCGTAGTGCACGGTGCCTTCGGAGATCATCGCGAGGCTGCCGAAGGCGTCGCCTTTCGGAAGCGCCTCGATCGGCGTGAGGCCGGTATCTGCGATCTCTTTGGTGCCGCCGACCTTGAAGGTGACGACCTTGCCGACCGAGGAGGACACTTTCTCGTCGAAGCCGAAGCCGGCGGCCAGTGCGAAGGCTGAGCCCCAACCGGTGGTGATCGTGACGTACTGTTCGCCGTCGATCATGTAGGTGCCGGGGCCGGACGCGCCGCCCGACTTCAGCTGATAGGTCCAGAGCTTGTCGCCGGTGGCCGCATCAAAGGCGGAGAAATCGCCGGTCAGACGGCCCTGGAAGACGAGGCCGCCGGCGGTGGACAAGACGCCGCCATTCCAGGCGTTCTCGTGCTCGACCGTCCAGCGCGCCTTGCGGGCGACGGGGTCCCACGCGATGAGGCGGCCCTTGAGCGAGGCGCGCAGCATCTTGGCGACTTCGGGCGGGGCAATCGGCGGCACGCCGGCCGAGAAGTCGATGCCGGTGTTCCAGCCGGTGGGACGGGATGCGAAGCGCGGATCTTCAGCATAGGCCTGCGGGATTTCCTGTGCCGGAATATAAGCAAGGCCGAGGTCCGGGTTGTAGGCCATTGGCTGCCAGTTGTGGCCGCCGAGCGGGCCCGGCGTCTGCTGGAAGGGTTCCTTGGCATAACGGGCGGCGGCGACTTCGACCGGCCGGCCATTCGCGTCGAGACCCGTGGCCCAGTTCACGGGCACATAGGCATCGCCCGAGATGTATTTGCCGGTGGCGGCGTCGACGACATAGAAAAAGCCGTTCTTCGGCGCCTGCATCGCGACGCGGCGTTTCGCGCCGCCTTCGCCGAGTGGCAGGTCCGCGAGGATGATCGTCTGCGTGGCGGTATAATCCCAGTTGTCGCCGGGCGTGGTCTGGAAGTGCCACTTGTAGGTGCCGGTGTCGGCGTCCACGGCCACGATCGACGAGAGGAAGAGGTTGTCGCCGCCGGACGGGTCGCGGAACGTGCGGTTCCAGGGCGAGCCGTTGCCGACGCCGAAGATGATCTGGTTGTTCACTTCGTCATAGACGATCGAGTCCCAGACCGTGCCGCCGCCGCCATCGGTGGTCCAGGCGCCTTCATCGCCCCAGGTGACGTTGCCGACCTTGACGAAGGCGTCGTCGGAGGCCGCGCCATCGGGCTGCTTGGTGGGGTTCGGGACGGTGTAGAAGCGCCAGACGAGATCGCCCGAGCTTGTGTCATAGGCGGAGAGGTAGCCGCGCACGCCGAGTTCGGCGCCGCCATTGCCGATCAGCACCTTGCCATTCACCACGCGGGGGGCGCCGGTGATGGTGTAGGGCTTCGTCTGGTCAACCGTGACCTTGCTCCAGACCACTTCGCCGGTCTTGGCATTGA
>JAIXVM010000234.1 GCA_027482995.1 Hyphomonadaceae bacterium
ACGCCTTCCGCGCGGCGCCGCTGGGCCAGTGGAAGGATGCGGCCCGCACCCTGTGGCCGGAAACGGCGATGCTCGTTGATCAGATCACGGACCATGAGCAGCTGACCTTCGCCCGCTACCGTCACCGCACGCACTGGCCGGCTGCCACGGGCCGCCTCATCCATCTCGGTGACAGCTGGCACGCCGCCAGTCCGCAGCTCGGGCAGGGCGCGAACATGGCGCTGCTCGATGCCTACGCGCTCGCCCGCGCCGTCGAGGCGCACGGCGAGCCCGCCGATATCGCCGCGATGTATGTGCGCCAGCGTGCCGCGCATGTGCGCCTGTTCCAGCTGATGACCTGGGCCTTCACACCGGTCTACCAGTCGGACTCGAACATCCTGCCATGGCTGCGCGACTGGTTGGTGGCACCCGTCTCGAAACTCTGGCCGGCGCCGCCCATCCTCGCGGCGCTCGTCAGCGGCGGGCTGGGCGCCCCGCTCAAGAAACTGGGCCTCAGCGCTGGCAGGTAGCGCAATAAAACGTCGAACGCCCCGACTGCACGATCCGCTTCACCGCCGCGCCGCAGCGCTTGCACGCCTCGCCCTCGCGCCCGTACACGTCAAACCGGTGCTGGAAGTAGCCGAGACCCCCGTCGGTCCCTGCAAAGTCCGAAATCGATGAGCCGCCGGCCGCGATGGCCTCGGCAATCACGGCATTGATCGCCGGCGCCAGCCGCGAGGCGCGTACGCCCGGCACGCTGCGCGACAACCGCTTCGGCGATACGCCCGCCCGGTAGAGCGCCTCGCAGACATAGATGTTGCCGAGCCCCGCAATGATCGACTGGTCGAGCAGCGCGGCCTTGATCGGCGCCGCCTTGCCGGCCAGCGCCGTGTCCAGATAGGCCGCCGAAAACCCGTTCGACAGCGGCTCCGGCCCCATGGTCATTAACCTTGGATACGCCTCGAAACTGGCGGCGGGCCAGAGTTCCATGAAGCCGAACCGGCGAGGGTCGTTATAGGTGACGGTCTCGCCGCCCTCCATGTGGAAGATGACATGGTCATGCGCGGGGAGAACGCCCGTCTCGTGCACGAACTCCCCCTGCATCGCCCCGGAGATCGTGAACCGGCCAGACATGCCGAGATGCATCACCAGCACTTCGCCTGTGGAGAGGTGCGCCGCCAGGAATTTCGCCTGACGGGCGAGCCGGTCGATCCGGGCATTTGCCACCCGCTCGGCAAACCGCTCGGGGAGGGGAAAGCGCAAGTCCGCCCGCCGCTGTTCCAGCCGCAGGATGCGCCGGCCCTCCATTACGGGGGCCAGTCCGCGGCGAACTGTCTCGACTTCGGGTAATTCAGGCATCCTTATCGCATATACGCTAAGCGAGATCGGAAAAGTAAGGTGGTTCAGCATGGCTGAAACGAACGGCACAGAGCGCAAGGTCTCCTTCGGGTTCGAAGAGGTGACGGAGGCCGAAAAGGTCGCCCGGGTGAAGGGCGTGTTCCGCTCGGTTGCCTCGCGCTACGACCTGATGAACGACCTGATGAGCGCCGGGGTCCACCGCCTCTGGAAACACGACGCCATGAACAAGGTGAACCCGCAGCCCGGCGAGCGGCATCTCGATGTCGCGGGCGGCACGGGCGAGCTCGCCCGCGCCTTCCTGGAGCTTGCGGACAAGGCCGGCGCCCGCCGCGGCGACACGCGCCCCGCCACCGCTATCGTCTGCGATATCAATGACGCGATGCTCGAAGCCGGCAAGGCGCGCGCCGACAACGCGAAATGGGAGGGCCGCCTCGACTGGGTCTGCGCCGATGGCCAGAACCTGCCTTATCCGGACAAGAGCTTTGACGTGGTCACGGTCTCCTTCGGCATCCGCAACTTTGCGGACCGGGTCGCGGGTCTGCGCGAATTCCGCCGCGTCCTGAAGACCGGCGGACGTCTTGCCGTGCTGGAATTCAGCCAGATGACGGCGCCCATCCTGCAGGAAGCCTACGACACCTACAGCTACGCCGTCATCCCGCGCCTCGGCGAACTGATCGCCGGCGACCGCGCAAGCTATCAATACCTCGTCGAATCGATCCGTCAGTTCCCGGAACAGTCCGTCTTCAAGGCCGAGATCGAAGGCGCCGGCTTCCGGCAGGTCTCCGTCACCAACTATTCCGGCGGAATCGCCGCGCTGCATTTCGGCTGGGCGGCGTAATCATGAACCGCTCAGTTCCCGTCAATCTTGACGCCGTCCTCACCGACCGAGATCTCGACCTTGTCAGGCCCGCCATCGCCCTCGGTGAAGTAGTAGATGCCGAAGCCCACGGCCGCAGCGATCAGTATGCCGACGATCAGGTACAGGAAATTGTTGGATGAGGGGGAATCGGACATGATACGTTTCGGTCTCCAGACGTTGCGAGTGGTCCTGGACCGCGCAGGCGGGGCCAACGGTTCCATGTGTCAGGGCGTTTCCTAGATGGGCGCCCTCGGTGATTACTGGCGCCTGATGCGCGCAGGCACGGCGCTCGCCCGCCATGACGTCGTTCTGCCCGGCGCCTACCAGACCCGCTTGCCGATCCCCGCGCGGGTTGCCGGCAGCGTGCTGCGCCTCTTCGGCGGCGCGAGGGGCCGCCCGGGTCAGCGCCTGGCGACCGCGCTGGAAGGCCTCGGCCCCGCCTATATCAAGCTCGGCCAGTTCCTCGCGACCCGCCCCGACGTGTTCGGCTCCGAAGTCGCGGGCGATCTCGGCCGCCTGAAGGACAAGCTGCCGCCTTTCTCGATGAAGCTCGCGCGCGCGGCCCTCGCCGCCGAGTTCACCGAAGCTGAAGCGGTCCGCCTCTTCCCCGGCCTGTCCGAGCCCGTCGCGGCGGCCTCCCTCGCGCAGGTTCACAAGATGTCGCTGCCGGACGGCGACCGCGCGGTCAAAATCCTCCGTCCCGGGATTGAGCGCCAGCTGGGCCTCGAACTCTCGGCCATGCGCCGCGCCGCGCGCACCATCGAAGGTATCTCCAGCGAAAGCCGCCGCCTGCGCCCCATCGCTTTCACGGACACGATCTCCAACTTCATGCTGCGCGAGTTGGACCTCCGCCTCGAAGCCGGCGGCGCCGACGAGATGCGCGCCATCAACGAGAAGACCGGCTTCTTCGACATCCCGAAAGTTGACTGGGAACGCACCGGCAAACGTGTGCTGACGATCTCCTGGATCAACGGCACGCCGCTGACGGCCCCCGGCGTTCTTGACCGTCCCGGTCTCGATCGCGTGCGCCTCGCGAACGACATCACGCAGGGCTTCCTCTCCAGCGCCATCGAGCACGGCGTCTTCCATGCCGACATGCACGAAGGCAACGCGATCCTGACGCCGGAAGGTCGCATCGCGCTCGTCGACTTCGGCATCATCGGCCGCATCGGCCCGATGGAGCGCCGCTTCCTCGCCGAAATCCTCTGGGGCTTCCTGAAGCGCGATTACATGCGCATTGCCGAAGTGCATTTCGAAGCCGGCTACGTGCCGCCCACCCAGTCGGTCGGTGACTTTGCGCAGGCCCTGCGCTCCATCGGCGAGCCGCTCTTCGGCCGTCCTGCGGAAGAAGTCTCGATGGGCCGCGTGCTGCTGCAGCTCTTCGACTACACGCACACGTTCGGCATGGCCCTGCGCCCCGAACTCGTTCTTCTCCAGAAAACCATGGTGCAGGTCGAAGGCGTCGCCCGCGCCATCGATCCCACGCACAATATCTGGAACGCGTCCGAGCCCGTAATCGAAGCCTGGATGCGCCGCAATTTCGGCACTGAGGGCGCGATGCGGATGATTTCCGAAAACGTCCGTGAAGTGACCAACCGCCTGAAGCGCCTGCCCGAAGTGATGGACAGGTTCGAGAAAAGCCTGGGCGCCGAGCCTGCGCCGGCGCCAGCCGCGAAAGCGCCATTCGCCCCTTGGTGGGGATGGTTCGGCCTGATCGCGATCCTCGGCGTCTCGGCCGCCTGGGCGGCGCAGAGCTTCTAGGCCGCGCCGTCAGCCAAGGCTTAGGGCACCGGAACGCTTTCCTCAGCAGGCGGAGCCGTTGCTTCTGCAACGGGCTCAGCCGGCGCCTCAACCGCAAGGTCGCTCGGCAACGCGCCGAATTGCGCCTGCATGAACTTCCACTGCCCGTCTTCCTTGATCAGAACGCCGGTGAAGATGCCTTTGGTCTCGATCACGGTATCCGCGCCGATCGTCAGGGTCTCGGTATATTCCGACCAGACCGATGCCGCATTCTTCGACAGCGCCTTGAATTTCGGCTCGGTGAGTTTCAGGTCGGGCGTGTAGCCACCCGTCGAGGCGAAATCCAGCGACGCTGCCGCGTCATCCGCCGAATCGTAGAACACCCTTCCATCCTGCACCCAGACGAACCCGGTTTGATCCGTGTACATCGGGCGCAGTACGGCGCCGTCACCGGCGGCGCGCGCCGCAACCCAGGCCTCGAGGAATTCGGGCGCTTCCTGGTAGATGACCGTCTGATCGTGCGCCGTCATCTCGCCGTTGCTGCAGGCCGCAGCGGCCAGCAGGATCGGCGCAGCAATCGCGGCGCGAAATGAGTAAGCCAGATTTTTCATGAGATCCTCCCCGATCTGCCCACCAGTCTAACGCTTTTTGCGGCGCGGGTCACGCCGCGCCCCTTGCCGCCGCACGGACGCTGTCGCATCCTTGCCCGAAGAGGAGCGCGCCATGCCTCACACCGGCGGCTGCCAATGCGGCCAGTATCGCTACGAACTGGACGTGCTCGAGAAGAGCCATGTCTGTCACTGCCGCATGTGCCAGAAGGCGACCGGCGGCCTGTTCGCCGCGCTCGTCGGCGCCCCGCCCGCACAGTTCCGCTGGACCACGAAGCCGCCGCCCGACTACTGGAGCTCGAACCTCGCGCGCCGTCCGTTCTGCCCGGACTGCGGCACCCCGCTCGGCTTTGCCTATGACCATGCCGACGCGCGCATCTACGTCACCATCGGCAGCCTCGATCATCCGGAAGACGCGCCGGTCACCATCCAGTTCGGCACCGAGTCCAAGCTGCCTTATGTTCAGTTCTGCGAAGGCCTCCCCCAGGAACAAACCGGCGAAGCGCCTGCCGCAAGCGAATTTCTCGCGGGACTGGTTTCCCGCCAGTCCTGACACTCCCGTCTCTGGCGTAAAGGGTTAAGGCGGGCCCCTACCTGCGTTAACGTCTCCTCAATCGCCGTTGCGAGGAGCCCGTACCATGACCCGTTTCCTGATCGCCCTCGCGGCCTTTGGCTGCCTGTCCGCCCCCGCCTTCGCGGATGTCTGCGCCGCCGCCACCGAGGCCGCCACACGCGCGGCGCTCGCCTCCGCCGAAGCTTCAGGCCGGCGTACCTCCACCATCCGCGTCGCCTGCGGCGGCGAGAAACAGACCCTCGTCCTCCACCGCATCGACGGCGCCTCCGGCAGTTCCATCTCGGTGCGCGAAGTGAAGAAGCCGGAAGGCGGCAAGGCGATGGCTGTCCGCTCCAAGGGAGATTTCAGCGCCTCGTCCGCCTCCCGCGTCATCCGCGTGAAAGACTGATCCGCCGCGCAAGCGCTGCCTCAATTGCTGCCAAAAGCTTGATTCCGGCTGCTCAATCCCGAGGATTTGATGGGACCATCGCAATGTTTTTGCGATAGGAAAGCCGATGAAACCGGACCGGCCCGCCTGAATGACCCCACCGCGCATCCTCCTGATCATCGGCGGCGGCATTGCCGCCTACAAAAGCCTTGAGCTGATCCGCGAGCTCGGCCGGCGCGGCATTGCCTCGCGCGCGATCCTCACGAAAGCTGGCGCCGAGTTCGTCACGCCGCTCTCGGTCTCCGCCCTCTCCGGCGAGAAAGTGTTCACCGAACTGTTCGACCTGACCGACGAGACCGAGATGGGCCATATCGAGCTCTCCCGCTCGGCCGATCTGGTCGTCGTCTGCCCTGCCACCGCCGACCTGATGGCGAAAGCCGCCGCCGGCCTCGCCAATGACCTTGCCTCCACCACACTGCTCGCCACCGACAAGCCGGTGCTGATGGTGCCCGCCATGAATGTGCGGATGTGGGAACACGCCGCCACCAAGCGCAACGTCGCCCGCCTGCGCGCGGACGGCGTGCGCGTGGTCGAGCCGGATGTCGGCCCGATGGCCTGCGGCGAGTTCGGCCCGGGCCGCCTGCCGGACGTTCTTGCCATCGTGCGCGAAGTCGAAGCCGCCCTCGCCCCGCCGTCGAAGCGCCTCGAAGGCCTGCACGCCCTGGTCACCGCCGGCCCGACGCGTGAGCCGCTCGATCCCGTGCGCTACATTTCCAACCACTCCTCCGGCAAGCAGGGCTACGCGATCGCCGCTGCCCTCGCCGCCGAAGGCGCCCGCGTCACGCTCGTCTCCGGCCCGGTCGCGCTGAAGGCGCCGGATGGTGTTACCTTCGTCTCGGTCGAAACCGCACGCGACATGCTGAAGGCCTGCGAAGAGGCGCTCCCCGCTGACGTGTTCGTCTCCGTCGCCGCCGTGGCGGACTGGCGCCCGGTCAAGGCCGCGCCGAAGAAGCTGAAGCTGAAAGGGCAGGGCGAGGCCCCGTCCATTCAGCTCACCGAAAATCCGGACATCCTGCGCACCCTCAGCCAGAAGCGGAAGGGCCGCCCGCGCCTTGTCATCGGCTTCGCCGCCGAGACGCATGATGTGGAACAGCTCGCCGTCGAGAAACGCGCCCGCAAGGGCTGTGACTGGATTGTCGCCAATGATGTCTCCGGCGACGTGATGGGCGGCAGCGAAAACGAGATCTACCTGATCACGCCGGAAGGCGCCGAACACTGGCCGCGCCTCGGCAAGGACGAAGTCTCCCGCCGCCTCGCCGCCCGCGTCGCCGACGCCCTGACCGGCCCGGCCCCGCGCCTTAGCCTCGCGGCGGAATAAGCCTCCCGCTTGACTCTCCGCCAGAGTCTCCGCACCCGGAGGCGATGAGCACCGTCACTGTCCAGGTTCGCCCGCTGCCGCATTTCGCGGGCCTTGAGTTGCCCGCCTACGAGACCTCCGGCTCGGCCGGCATGGACGTGCGCGCGGCCGTGCCCGAAGGCGAACCCGTCACCCTGAAGCCCGGTGAGCGCGCGATGGTGCCGACCGGCCTCTCGGTGGCCATCCCCGAAGGCTACGAGATCCAGGTCCGCCCGCGTTCCGGCCTTGCCGCCAAGCACGGCCTCACCTGCCTCAACACGCCGGGCACCATCGACTCCGACTACCGGGGCGAGATCAAGGTCATCCTGATCAATCTCGGCGCCGAAGCCTTCGTGATCCAGCGCGGCGAACGGATCGCCCAGCTCGTCCTCGCCCCCGTCACCCGCCTCGCCTGGAACGAAGTCGACGCGCTGGACGAAACCGCGCGCGGCGCCGGCGGATTCGGCTCGACGGGGCGCTGAGACCGCGACTACCCACGAAACCACGCCGCGCAATCAGGAGTTTGAGACTCCAACCTAAAAATCGTTTAGACAGCGAGCAAAGCGGCGGAATCGCCTCCGCCCAACTGGCAGAGAAACTGGCAGGGATTGGGGTCATTGAGAACGAACGCAACCTCAACAACTAGTCTGGGCGCGGCGGTTTCTCGACGGCGTTCCTATTGCGATGCTTGAAAGCAACTGGGTCAAATGGGTTATTGCTGGATTGGTGGCAGCAGACCTTCTGTTGTTTGCTGGATTGCTGAAAGATACTGCGAAAGACTCAAATCAGCAGGCTTATGAGGCCGCCCAAGTAGGAAGCTACTCCCGCGATCTCATTCCGCCAGTTCCATCTTTTCAGCCTCCGCATGACCAGTCTCATGCTGACCAAGACCCTACGCGGAAGGACGAGCGCGATCTCCTAGCGCAAGAATGGGTCGCTTGGGCTTCTTTCTGGATGCTCGGGGTCTCGAGCGTAGGCGTCATTTTTGTTGCGATGACGTTGAGAGCCGCGTTGCAGGCCAATGACGGATTCAGGGTTTCCGCTGAGCATCAGCTCAGAGCTTACATTTGCTTGGCATCGACCGATTTTGACTGGAAGCCGCTCGACAAAGACCACGAAGTTCTGCGCTACAGAATTGTTTTCAGGAACGCCGGGCAAACCCCTGCTCGAGACGTTCAAATGAATTTGACGACTGACACTTTTGATTGGCCGCTTCAGCAAAACCTTCAGCCGAACACTGCGCTCTTCACGTCCAAATCGAGCGTAGGACCAGGAATGCCCATTGGGTCGAGCAACGCTTTGAAGTTTTCCAACGCTGTCGCTGATCAAATCAAAAACGGTCAAAAGGCTTTCTTTGTCTGGGGCGGCATCGTTTATGTTGATGTCTTTAGGCAGTCTCGGTTCTTTAACTTTAGACTTTACATAGGCGGCGACATGCCGCCCGCGATTACCGCGATCCCCGAAGGCCAAGGCATGATGGTTCACTCCGAAGGGAATTTCGACAACTGAGATTATCGGCGCAATCTTGGACGCTCCTTTCGCTAGTCGGAACCAAGACTGTGCTCGCTTACGACTTCAGTCCAACTTTTTCCCCCCAGCCCCTTGCGCGGCCCCCAAACTTACCCACATTGATATTCGATAAGAGTGGGAGGTGACGATGAGTGCCCTGTGGCCGGTCTTTGCAGTGATCCTGTTCATCTGGGTGATGACGCGCGCCCGGCGGCGCGGCCGTCTGCGCCGGTGGGACCGCCATTCGCGCGCCGATGAGCGCCCAGACTACCGCGACGACGAGATCGCCCGGCTCAAGGACCGCGTCCGCGCGCTCGAGGAAATCATCACCGGTGAGGACTGGCGCCTGCGGCGGGATTTCGACGGGCTCTGACGCCCACTTCCCACAATCGCCCTGCTGGGGCATGTTCCCTAAGACTTGGAGGATGAGACTATGGATCCCTTTCAGATGGTGGTGCTCATCGTCGCGATCAGCGTCGGGGCAGGGGTCTACCAGACCTATCTCAAGACCAAGGCCAATTCCCGCGCCGACGAGACGACGCAGGCGGACGTCACCGCCATGCGCGACGAGATCGGCAAGTTGAAGGAGCGCGTGCGCGTACTCGAGGCGATCGTCACCGACAAGGATCACGTCCTCGCCGAAGAGATCCGCAAGCTCGCCTGAGCCTGCGCCCCAACGGGTGCCTCACAAGACGTTAACGCCGCCGCGCAAATTCCCGCGCGGCCTTTTGCCGGATACTCAGCTTGCTGCGCTAGGTTGCCCCCAGACAGGGAGACCCCGGCATGACGACCTTCGGCAAAAGAGACAGCGCCCTCGGCGCGCCAGGCGCGAAGCCCACTTTCGGCAAGAAGAACGCCCAGCCTGTGCCCGGCCGGTCCGCACCGCCGCAGACCGAGCGTCTCTCGCCCCAGGCGATGGCCTTCCTTGAAGCCGAGCGTAACCGTCCGCCGGTCGCCGCCGCCCATCCGCCCGTCCGGCAGTCCGCCGCGGCCCCCTTGCCGCCGCATCGCCCGCCGGCGCCGCTGATGGCGGAGGCTGCCGCGATGCCCGTCGAACCGAAAGTCGCTGCGCCGACCCGCCCGTACGTCGAACCGCGCCGCCCCTCGCACCATGCCTATGCCGGCAAGCCCGTCTGGGGACGCCGCGTTGCGGCGCGTATCGTTGACGAGTTCGGCGTCTGGGTGCTCATCTATGTTCTGTTCAACGACGGCTTCACCAGCGCGCTCAGCGCCTATGCCGGCGCCGATCCGGGCAGCCCGCAGGAAGTCGCCGCCTCGGTCGACATCTTCGGCTTCGCGATGATCTTCATGGTTGCTCAGTGTGCGTACAACATCGCGATGGAGTCTTCCTCGCTGCAGGCCACGCTCGGCAAGCTGATGGTCGGCGCCGTCGTCACCGGGCGCGATGGCAAGAAGCCGACCCTGGGCAGCATCGTCCTGCGCAACACGATCGGCCGCTTTGCCGCCAACGTCATTCCCTTCTGCGCGGGCTACATCGTCGGCCTGTTCAATGAGGAGCGCCGCTGCGTGCACGACATGATCGGCGGAACCGTCGTGCGCAAGCGCGCCGCGCCCCAGCCGTCGGGCAACTATGGCGAAGCCTTCGCCTAGGGCGGGCACGGCCCGGTGAATCGTAAACCCCGAAGGCCGTAATCTGAACGATACCGGCCGGGACCCCGGGGTTGCATTTGCCGGACGTTCAACATTCCGGGCCAGTATGGCTTCAACACGGAGACCCCTCATGGCGACGACCACATTCGGCAAGAAAACGTCCGCTGGCGGCCCCGCAGGCGCCAAGCCCACGTTCGGCAAGAAGACGTCGCAGGCGCCATCCCGCCGCGCTGCGCCGGCTGCCCAGTCCGGTCTGTCGTCCGACTCCCTCGCTTTCCTCCAGTCCGAGCGCAGCCGCGCGCCCGCAGCGTCTGCGACGCGGCAAATCCCGGGCTATGCGGCTCCAGCCGCGCTCACCGCAGGCAAGCCCGTCTGGGGCCGCCGCGTCGTCGCCACCCTGATTGATGCGGCCGTATTCGTCGTGCCGCTGATGATCATCATCGGCGCGATGGGCCCCCAACCCCAGACGACCGACGCACAATTCGCGGCCGGTTATCTCGGCGTCATC
>JAIXVM010000297.1 GCA_027482995.1 Hyphomonadaceae bacterium
AGCAGACGATCTGGCCGCCGAGTGTGGGCGGGTTCCCGCGCCAGTCTGTGGCAAGGCCGCCGGCGCCGCGCACGACGGGGATCAGCGCCGCGACATCCCAGGATTTGAGGCCGGACTCAGCCACCAGGTCGATCGTGCCGCCGCCGAGCCGGGCATAGGCATAGGCGTCGAGGCCGTAGCGCGTAATGCGGGCGGCCGAACGCAAGTGGTTCCAGGCGCCCTGCTCGGGCGGGGAAAAGATGAAGGGATCGGTGGTCGCAATGGTCGCGAGGCGCAGGTCTGCGCAGCCGGAAGACCGGATCGGTTGCCGGCCCGATGCGCTGTCGAGACGGGCGCCGCCGGGCCAGCCAAGATAGCGCTCGCCGAGGACCGGCTGGTCGATCACGCCGATCAGCGGCACGCCGTCCGGGCCGGCGAGGGCAATCAGCGTGGTCCAGACCGGCAGGCCGGCGACGAAGGCGCGGGTGCCGTCGATCGGGTCGAAGTACCAGCGATAGCCCGAGTCCGACGCCGTTTCTGGGAATTCCTCGCCGGTGACGCCGTCCCCGGGACGGTGGGCGGCGACGAGGGCGCGCATGGCGAGTTCTGCGGCACGGTCCGCCTCGGTGACGGGGTCGAAGCCCGGTTTTGAGGAATTGGTCTTGCCGTCCACCTGCGTCAGGGCGCGGAAGTGCGAACGAATAGCCGCCCAGGCGGCGTCAGCCAGCTGGGCGGCAAAGTCGAGATCGGCGTCTAGATTGCGCTGGGCGGTCATCCGCCGAGGCGATGCCCCGGCGACCGGTGTGCGTCAAGCGGCGCCGGAGCTCGTATTGTCGCCCTCGAGGGCTTTGGCGAGCTCGAGCAGGCGTTTGCGCGGGCGTTCACCGAGACGGTAATAGGCGCGAACCAGTTCCAGCGTTTCTTTCTGGGAAAGGATGTCACCTTCCAGCTGCTCGGCATCGTTGGCCGCGTTTGGCATGGGGTTGGCAACCGGCATGCCGTCAAAGAAGTACTGGACCGAGACATTCAGGGCGCGGGAGAGATCGAACAGCCGGGACGCGGTGATCCGGTTGGCGCCGCACTCGTATTTCTGGATCTGCTGGAAGCGGACGCCGACCTGTGAGGCCAGTTCCTGCTGGGTCATTCCCAGCAGACGGCGCCGCCGGCGCAGTCTTTTGCCTACGTGCAGGTCAGTTTCGTCAGCCATGGTCCGTCTCCGAGAAGGCGCGGGACCGGGGTCAGTCCCAAAACAGGAAATTCGCGCAATTTCTACGCAAACCGCATGCCGCGTTCTGGAAACTGCCTGTTTTGAGGGCACAGCCTTGGGGTGTGCGGGGGTGCGGCAGATAATCCCTTGGCGTGTTGTGCATCGCAACATACCTTGAGCTTGCACTTCGGTGCAGACGCCTCTGGCGTTTCCTCCCTTTGACTTCGGCCGCGCCTAAAGGCGCGGCCCTTTTTTTGGGATTTCAGTCTGGTACGGCATTCCGGCGGCACGGCCCGAGGAACGGCCAGAGGAACGGAACGCTGCGTTCAGCCCTTCGGAAGCAGGCGCGCCGCTTCAATGATCTGGGCAATGACCAGCTCAAGGGTCTGTTTCAGGCTGCTGAAACCGGCGGACCGGACGATGCGGTGCTCGTCCATGTACAGGCCGCGGTTGATCTCGATCTGCAAGGCATGGATGCCCCGGCGGGGACGGCCATAGCGGCGGGTCGTGTAGCCGCCGGCATAGGGCGCATTGCGCGCCACCGTAAACCCGTGGGCGCGGAAGCTGCGCTCGATCCGCACGATCAGACGGGCGTCCGCGCTGGAGCCGAAGCGGTCTCCGAGCACGATATCGGTCAACGCGCGCCGCCCGGGTTGGACAGACGGCATCGAGTGGCAATCGACCAGCAAGGCATGGCCGTGCCTGCTGCGCAGCGTATCGAGCGCGCCGGAGAGGTGGGCGTGGTAGACATCATGCAGGTGGGTCAGGCGTTCCTCGCCCTCGGCGCGGGACAAGAGACGGCCGTAAATCGCTTCGCCCCGCGCCCCGACGCGTGGCAGGCAGCCAAGCCCCGCCTCGACCCGGGCGGTCGGCATGGCGCAAACCCGGGGCGGCCCGTCGGCGAACATCGCCGCGTCCAGCTCGTGCGGGTCCCGGTTGAGATCAACCACCGACCGGCCGTAGCGCGCCGCCAGCAGGCTGCCGCCGAGAGCAGGCGCCCCCGCAAACAGCTCATCGACGAAGGCATCCTCGGTCCGGCGCACGTCGATCAGCGGCACGCACAGGGCGGCCTGCATCGAGGCCGGGTAAAGGAAGCCCGAATGCGGGCTCGCAAAGAGGACGGGAGCGGCGGGTGCCTCGGCCTCGGCAAAATCGAACGGCGCGCCGAACGGGTTCTCGACCGGGCCGGACGTGTCGTCGAGTTTAAGGGCTGGGGACGTGTCACGCATCGGCCTTATGGTTTGGCAACCGGCGCCGAGGTCAAGCGCTTTCCTGCGCTCGGGGTAAACATTGGCGCCGACTGCGCAGGAATGTTCACGAGTGATTTACCTTCATTAGCCTTTATGCGGTAATCTGCACCGACTCACTCCACACGAGGCCTCTGTGACGAAGATCCTGCTCGCGGAAGACGACGACTCAATGCGCGGGTTTCTCGCGGCGGCCCTACGCCGTGCGGGCCATGACGTGCAGGACTATGCAGACGGCGAAGGCGCCCTGCAGGCACTCGAGCGCGAAGTGTTTGACCTCCTGCTGACCGACATCGTGATGCCGGGCCTCGACGGCATCGAGCTGGCCCGCCGCGGCGCCGAGCTCGACCCCGCCATGAAGATCGTTTTCATCACCGGTTTTGCCGCCGTCGCGCTGTCTTCGGGCGCGCCGACGCCGGCGGGCGCGAAAGTCCTTTCGAAGCCGTTCCACCTCCGCGAAATCGTCGAGGAAGTGGACAAGGTGATGGCCGCCTGAGGCTGGCCTTGCCAGGGCATGGCCGGGCGGCGAAAGCCCGCTTGACGCGCCCCCCCGAAATGTCCATTACGCACGCTTCCTGAAACTTGGCCTCCGGGCCGGGACAGACGGGCGGTTAGCTCAGCGGTAGAGCACTACGTTGACATCGTAGGGGTCACAAGTTCGAACCTTGTACCGCCCACCATTTTTATTCAACAAAAACAATGGTTTGCAAGTTTGACCCCTACTAAATTCGGGTCGTTCTTTGCCTTACCCAGCACCTGCCCAGCGACGACCATCGGCTTTGGTCGGGATTTGTTGGTTTGTTGGTTAGGGAAACGGGAGTGCTACCGGCGTTATCCAGGTCCCGCTTCGGCCGACTGCGAATCTGGGGGTCAGGAGTTCGAATCTCTTCGGGTGCGCCATTAAAAACAAGGCTTTAGCACTTTCTCGGAAAAAGCCAAAAATGCCCGTGCCCCACCGGCGCCCCGGTTGGGGCTCCGGGATGATCTGCGATGATCGGGATAGGTCGGTTTTTGGGCGAAGGGGTCGCCGGCCAGCACGCGGCGCAGATCGTTGCAGCTTGGCGTTTCATTTCGCAGAAGCAACCTATCATGCGCGCACTCAGGCTAGGGCAGGGAACGGGGGGTATTCGAGCCGCATCATGCGCCACCACGTACTCACGTCTTTGGACCTAACGTGCCGTTCCGACACCGTGACAAGAACCACAGCACGATCCCGAAAGCAGTCGTTAGAATTCGAGATGTTTGAAGACAGAAAATAGTCGAAGATGAACATTCAGGCTCATGCAAGAAGCCGCTCTCCACAAACCTTTTTGAGGCATTAGTGCCAAGGGCGACCCCGAAAACTGCCGCCTAGTTCTCGACATCATCACGCAGATCGGCGTGCGCCCGGTTCCCCTGAGACCGCGAAGAGCTTGCTGGTCCGGCCATCGCCAAGAAGCGGCGCGAGCATAACTAAATTTCGTTGAATTGAAGGCGGGGGGGCGTTCCCCGCTTAAATACCCAATACTCCGCGCTTCTAACTCTTCAACTTTCGCGCTTCGCGGACCCAAAACATCCAGAAATCCACGCAAGATAGACAAAAAAACGACACCTGTGTCGCCGAATAATAATACGACTTGATACCTCTTCGTCGATCGTTTACATTCGGTGGATGGTCGAAAACACGCCCCCTCCGGAGCCAAATGCTCCGCCCTCGTTCGCGGTAAACGAGCGTTGGGGCGATCTCTCGTCTGTGGGGTTCACGGCGATTCCGAACACGCTGATCCAAGCGCAAGCTAAGCTGGGCATCTCGCCTACCGAGCTGACCGTGCTGCTGAACTTGATCATGCACTGGTGGGATCCGCTCGCTATGCCGTTCCCGAGGACCGACACTATCGAAACGAGGAGCGGCCTGAGCCGCCGGACCGTTCAGCGATCAATGAAAGACCTCGAACGTCGCGGCTTCATTCGCAGAATCCGCTCGGGTTCCAAGACCTACATTTCACTGGATGAACTGCGCGAGAAACTCGAGGCGGTTGCTCCGGACTACGCTTGGCGCCGAGAACGCCAAAAGCGCACGGAATCGGGCGGCAGGGGCAGCGTCAGGCTGCCCCTGAAAGCGGAGGGGTAATAGGTCCAGCGCAGCGGGGGTCCAAACTCGGCTGCGTCTTGCACTCTGAAGCGCGTCCAGACCCCCGGTTGTTACTGCAACCGGGGGTCACCTTAAAGCATAGCGCCGTTCGATCCGCTGACCAATGGGCAACTTATAGTAAACGGAGAAGCAGCGGCATGGCGTTAATTGACCGATTCACGGGAGAAGCTGGCAGGCGCGCCGTAGTTCAGGCGCTACGCAAGCAACGACTTGTTGCCGCTGATCAGTCCCTTGCGGACGAAATAGCCAAGCGCGCCGAAATTGTTCCCTTCGAGAAAGGCCGTCAGATCTTGGCGGAAGGTGGCGACGACAATGACCTCTACCTAATTTTGGCTGGCAAAGTGTCCATTGTTCGCGCCGGAAGAAGCGGTCCGACACGAAGTGCTGGCGATTACTTCGGTGAGTTGACATTGATCGATCCTTCTTCCGTGCGCTCCGCGTCAGTCGTCGCGGCGGAAAACACTGTCGTCGCCCGAGTGAGTGAGCCGGACTTTCAAGAAATGAGCGAGACGCGTCCCGAGATGTGGCGCTTCCTTGCCGTTGAGATCGGCGCCCGTCTCAGGCAACGACTGGAAGATGTTCCACCCAGGAACGCGACCCCAGTAGTCTTCATCGGATCATCCGTTGAGGGCTTAGAGATTGCGGAATGCCTGCAGGCAAAGCTGGAACATTTCGATGCCGAGGTTTGTATTTGGAAGGATGGTGTGTTTCAGGCTTCCAGCACGGCGATTGAAGACTTGGAACTACAAGTCAGGAGTTCTGACTTTGCAGTCTTAGTCGTAACCGAAGACGACGAAGTAAAATCAAGGGGAAATACGAGCGCTGCGCCGCGCGATAACGTCATCTTTGAAATGGGTATGTTCGTCGGCGCACTAGGCCGAAACCGAGTCTTCGCGCTCAAGAAACGTGGAATTCCGATCAAGCTTCCGACGGACTTGGTCGGAATTACGCCGTTGGAATTTGATGGTACGAAGCCGCTGGATTCTGCGCTGGGCCCAGCATGCCGCGAGCTCAAGAAGCGAATTACAGAAGCGGGGCCGAAATGAGTAGTTCCGATGTCACTTAAAGACGATCTGAAAAACAAAGTTGACGAGATCGTCAAGTATCGATGGACCCAGCGAAAAGGGCGGGTCGTTCCGGATACGGACGGTCTGACGTTTAAGTCAGAGGCGGTCCATTTAGAACGAGCCACTGTTCTTTATGCAGATCTTCGTGGCTCAACAAAAATGGTTGAAGAGCGCATTTGGTGGTATGCGGCAGAGGTCTACAGGTCGTTTCTTTATTGCTCGGGAAGAATAATCCGCGAAAAGGGCGGAACCATAACCTCCTACGATGGGGATCGGATTATGGCTGTATTCGTCGGAGAGGATCAAACCGACAACGCCGCCAGAGCGGCTTTTAAAATAAACTACGCTGTAACAAAGATCATCAATCCCAGATTTGCCGAGCAGTATCCAAATCACACACCCATCAAACACTCCGTTGGTATCGACACCAGCGAGCTCCGCGCCGTAAAGACAGGAGTGCGGGACGATCACGACATCGTTTGGGTTGGACGCGCGGCAAACTTGGCTGCCAAACTATCGGAGCTGGACGCTGGAAAAACAAGCTGGGTGACTTCGGATGCGTACAATAACATGTCCTACGAAGTTTGTTTCGCAGCCAAAGACGCTGCCCCGATGTGGCAAAGTTTTACGTGGAATGCTCACAACAAAGAAACGATCTACGGTTCCGGCTGGCATTGGGGAGACGCCTAAGCACGCCTGAATGAGACGGAGATGGAGTACGAGATTGAGGCGAGACCAGAAATTTATCAGCGCCTTGTGCACGACCGTTTGAACGTCTGGACTGCGCAATCATTTCGGTCATTGAGTAAGCCCGTTATTCATCCCCAATGCGGCTGAAGCTACTGAATTCACCGTCGGCGCACTTGTTATAGTTTGAACAACGGGCTGGGTTTCGCTTTTGAAACCACCAGCATCAGCGAGCGGGTCGCCCGGCTGATCGCAACATATAGCCTGGCTCGCGACGCTTTGGTGTTCGAAAAGTTCTCGGCGTCGCAGGGTAGGACCATCACGTTTGCGAATTCGAGGCCCTTGGCCTTGTGGATAGTGCTGATCGCCTTCATCGGTAGCTGCGGTCGGGCGTAAGCGCGTCGCCGAGCAATCTCGGCGAAACCGTCATCGGCATCCGCAAACTGGCCGAGCAGGACCGCCTCAGCAAATTCGCGGCCATGGTGAATGCGGACATCTGCGAAGGCCGCTTCATTCGCCGCGAGGTGCCGCAGGTAGTCGAGCGCTCGCGCCACTCCGCGATGATCCGGGCACTCGACGATGTGGCGAGCCATTGCTTGGAGATGCTGCGGCTTGCCGCTGCACGGCTTGACGCACCCCTGTTGGGCCTCCAGCACGAAGCGGTTGCCGAAGGCGGTCGGCGAAAATCCCGACGCGACTGAGCCTATGAACGTGAGCGTGCCTTGCGCCAGCGCCTCGGCATCGCCCCGATGGGCCGCACAATGCGCTGAGAGCGTGGAAAGACCCTGACGAACATGGCCTTCCCAGATCGTCAGGCGACCGTTGAAGAAGGCGCGCAATGCGGTGACGCGATCATTCTGTCCGGTAAGGACAAGCAAAGACGGCAAATTTGCTCGCGCATAGATCTCCGGGCTTTGGTGCACTGCTACTCGGAACCCGGTGCGCTTCGGCGAGCTGTTCTCGGCGACATGAACGGTGAGCCCGGCCGGGAGATTGTCAGTGAGATCGATCTTGTCGCCATTTCGCAGCGTCTGGCGCGCCTGAAGGATCCAGGCGCCGAGTTCGGGCTGTATGTTTGCCCAGCGATGCGGCTGGTCGAGTTCTTCGAACCGATCAGCAGCCGTCTTCAGATCCGCCCAGCGCTGTTCGGCGGCGGCGGTTTTGGCCTTGGTGCCGGTGAAGATCATTTGCATGGGATCCGCGAATACACGAAGCTGCGTCCCGCCACGATGGAGCGCCATAACAATCGCATGTTGGTCAGCGCTTGCATCCTGATGCTCATCGCAGACAACGATTGGATAACGCCGAGCCAAGCAGTCCGCGATAGCAGGATGCCGGGCCAGCAGGCGCGCGGTCCTTTCGGCCAACTGCTCATAACCATTTGGGGTTCGCCGTGCCCAGGCGCCGACATCCTCATGAAGGCCAAGCGCGTGCCGGTAGGCGCCGGCGATCTCGATGACGAGCCCGTCGATCGTTCGGATCTCAACGCGGCGGCCGAGACCGCGCGTCCTGCCGGCAAAGACGTCGCAGGCGGCATTGGTGTGAGTCAGAATTAGAAGCCGTCCGTTGCCGAGGCCGGCCGCTACGTCGCAGGCGTAGCTTGCACCTTGATAGGTCTTACCACAGCCACCCGGCGCTTCGACGACGACGAGTCGAGCCGAAGAACGGAGCGCTTCGGCGACGGTATCGTCCGACATCATTCCACCGCTTGCTCGCCCTCGAGCCCGACGGATATTCGAATGGCATTGACGAACGGAAGGAGCTGGGGCGCGACATGCGGCCAGAGACCAAGTGTGAAGAGCTTGTCGGCAAGTTCGGAGCCGCCTTCAATGCTCTTGAACCAGCGCCGGCCGTGCTTCTTCCAAGCCTTTTTCTGCGCCTCTGTTGCATCGGGATCGGCGGGGGCGCTACCGCACGCTGCTGCGATCATCAGCGAGCGAACATCGTCGGTCGCCGCGAGAATCGTCTCAAGCGACTTGTCTTCCAAGTTCAGGCGCTCGGCCAAGGTTCGCAACCGCTCGCCGGTATCGCCGTCGGGTTCGGCAATGAATGTCATCAACTGATGATCCTGAAGGTGCGGGATGATGTTGGCTTCAAGGCATCCATCGGCCCAACGCATAAGGAGATCGCCGAGTTGGTCCTTGGTCTGTTGCCATAGGCCCTGCTGCGTGCCCTCATTATCCACGAATCCGGCAACTTTGAGTCCGCTCGTCGCAAGCCCGCGCAGTACGGTTAACGCTTCCGAATTGCTACCGCCGTCGCTGACCCAGATGCCGTAACGGCGCAGGTCCTCGCCAAGAGAACGGTTAAGCAGGTTGGTCACAAAACCGACCTCGGTCGCGCCTTCGGCGATGACAGCTAAGCGCGCGAGGAAGGTCTCGGGGTCGCGCCTCTGCTGCGCCGCGACCGATGCCGGAAGCCTGCCGACCTTGCCGCCCGCATCGAGATACCAGAGGGAAGCGGTGGCGGCGGCATGGACGGCGGGCGCGCTGTGAGTAGTCACAAACACCTGCGAGGGGCTGGCGAGCAGCTCTTCAACCAGAATGCGTTGGCGGTAAGATTCGAGGCCGCGCTCGATCTCATCGACGACCATGATCGGATGCTCGGCAAGATGGGCTGCTGCAACCTCGAGCGCTGCAAGCCGCCGCGTTCCCGCTCCCCAGCTCGCCAGCGGCAGCGTAGTGCCTTCCTTAACTGCGGTCAGGCCGATCAGCGCGTTGAGTGAAAACCCTGGACCGCCGATTAGGCCAAGGCTTAGCTGACTGGGCAAGGTGCGCTGCTGGAACCGGATATTCAGATCGCCAATCGCGGCTTTTGCGTGCTCGTTGAGTTGACCGTGCACATCTGTATCGCCGATCTTGTCGGCTAGGCGCGATCTCAAGGTTCTGTCGCTGAGCAAGCGGTCAAGCGCCGACCCTTGGATCAAGCGGAGGTCCCGATCGTTGCGATCATCACCCGCTAGCCGCACTACGCCGATATTGCGGCGCACCGAAACGGGGAAATGATCCGCGCTGTCGTCGGGCTGGCTGATCTCGTACTGCAGTTCGAAATCAGGCGTGCCGCAGACGCGCACACAGAAGACGGGATCGAGTGGCTGTCCGTCATTCGCCTCAAGATCGGGGACCTTAGGACCGTCAGGGCTCCACTCCCAAGGCCAGCTGGCCTTGCGTTGCTCGACAATGCCACAGTTGAGGGGCAATGCCATGGCAGCGGCGATCTCGAAGCCGTCCTCATGCCGCCGTTGCCAGTAATCGGCATCGGACAGAATTGTCGCATTGGTCGGGCTGAGAAGCATCGCGATGGCGTCGAGGATTGTACTCTTGCCAACATCGCCGCCGCCCAAAAGCACGTTCATGCCCTTGTCGGGGAACCACGACAGCGCTTCGATCCCCCTAAACCGCTTGATCGACAAGTGGCGAATACAGGGCGCCGCGCCACTAGATAGATGAGCGTTCTCTTGCATTGGTTCAATCTACGGTTCGCAGTCGAAATGGTCCACCAAGGAAAAGGGAGATCGGAATAACTTCCGAGAAGACTGCGGGTGCTCGGCGAACCCGAGCCTACCTACTCACTTTTGATCCGATGTAGCTGGGTGAGGGCAATTTTGAAGGACGCGAATTGCCCGCGCTTGCCCAACGAAGATCGGTTCGACTGGCTGGTTTCCACAACAAAGGTCCACTTTGGGGCCAAGTCTCGGTCACCGGCGTCAATGCCTTCGAATGTCTCTTGCTGCGCCCTCAGCAGACGCCCGACATCAACTTAGCAGAGGCTGCTTACGGCAATCTCCAGCCTGGCAGCGATGAAGCTGCCGGTCGCCAGCGATGTATTCGGAAGCCGACGTGGCCCGAAGCGGACACCTGCAAACATTGCTATGATGGGTCACATGAACCTTCGGGCCGGCCATTTGGATGACGCGATCGCGATAGGCGCACTTTCGTTCGACAGTTGGATGTCGACCAAGCCTGAGAACCCATCGTCACGAAAGCAGATCTAATTCAGATCGCACAAACGTGTGCACCGAAACGGGCGGGCGAGCGAAAATGAACGCTCTCAGCTGGCCGTATACTTTTCCGCGGTCGCTGTTATGCGATCCGCGAAACGGTAGAGGTCAATCGGCGCTTTGATCTGGACCTTTTCCTCAGCGTCGCCATCGAACAAGCCCAAGTACCTTGTCGTTTGGCTATTGAAGTAAAGTCTCAGCAGCGGCTTGCGGTTGTTGTTGTCGATCAGTACGCCGCAATAGGACTTTTGGTCCCGAATAACTACGCGTGAAGGGTCAATCACCCGCGCCACAATTGCGATCGCGATTCTATAGCCATCCCACTCATCTTCGGTGGTCTCGATCTCGCTCTTTTCTTCTAGCGACGTTTCGTCTTCTGTTGGGTCATTGGTCGTAGGCAATAGAGCGCTCTTCAGACGCGCGTTCACGCGGTCCCGTATGACTTCCGCTATACTGCGCTTTACGAGTGGCCCGAATTCCTGACGCACAGCAGCGGTAAACATTCCCTCGTAAATCTGACGCCCGAGAAACCCCACAAGATCGTCAGATGGATTCTCAAATTCCTCTTTGAGCTTGTTCTTCAAAGCTGAGACGTACTTTAGCCTTTTCGCTGTGCCCAGAATGGCAGAAACATCGTATACTGATTTTCTAAATCGGCTCAGTTCGGTGACAGAGGTTGCGTCGAGTTCGGCCAACTGGAATGAGAGGAACGGCCTCTTATCCATGCGGTTCGGCTCATCAAGATCAGTGTAGAATTCCCAATCATAGCCGTTTGTAAGTATCGCAAATTTGGCATCCGTCACGGTAAAGTAGCGATACAACTGAGAGGCGTGCTTTAAATCAAGGGACGAGTTCGGCGCTTTGCATTCGATAAGGATTGCAATCTTACCATTGAGGCTGATCGCATAGTCCACCTTCTCGCCTTTCTTGATCCCGACATCAGCGGTGAATTCCGGAATGACCTCGGTGGGATCAAAAACATCATACTCTAAGGCTTGGATCATCTTGAGAATTACAGCCGTTTTCATTGCCTCTTCCGTCAGCAACGCGCCCCGTTGGCTGACAGCCCGACTGGCAAACTCCGTAATTCGCTCTTCAAAGTTCATTCTTTACCCCTGCGTGTTGCTGACTATCGAGGAGTGAATTGCGCAATCTGTCAATCTCCGGTTATTCGAGGCGCTCTTTCGAGCGAGTCAACGCCTCCCTTACCCCCGGTGTGGGATGGCCCATCGAAGCGAGTCACTTCGCGAAACAAAGCTACAGGCACTAGACACTTGCGTTCAGCTTTTAGCGTCGGTGGCAATGACCATTCCCCGCGAAGTCCCGCCTGGTTTCGGCGAGGATGACCCAGCCCCCTGATCCGGGCCGTTTATATGGAGACTCTGTTCGCCTTTCTTTTTAGTTGGGGGTTGGAGGTCAACGCCCGCTGAGCTGAGCTCTTACGTAGCTGAGGCGGGCCGGGCCGGGCGCGCTTGGTGTTGTCGGCGAACACAGCCCGGGCGAGGCCGCCAAGGGATGTATGTGGACGGACGGTGTCGTAATCTATTCGCCGCGTCTCGATGATGCGGCGAGCTTCGCTAAGTCGGTCGAACAGATGCTCGTTGAGGCACTCGTCCCGCAGCCGACCCTTGAACGATTCCATGAACCAAGCCACTGTATTGGCGCACCGATCACCGTCGGCGTCCCAGGCCAAGCTGAACGCTTGATTTCAGAAGAGTGATTGTTGGCGGTCTTCTCCGCGCTTGGCATGTCTTCGGCTAGGAGCCGTCTTGACGGCAGGCGTCGGCTCGTCGCGCGAAACCGGCGAAGGAGGGGGTTTAGACGAACCCATCTTTTTCGGAGTCCTTGTCGGTGCGACGGAAGGGGCATTCTGGCGCGCCACTAGAGTACTCGATGCTTTCCGGGTTTCAATGAACGCGAGGAGATCGGCATACCGATAGCGCACGGCCTTGCCGAGCTTGAAGAAGGCAAGGCCGGGCTGAGATCCGTCTTCCCGCCAGGCGGCGAGCGTGCAGGGCTGCAGGCCAAGCAGGGCAGCGGCGTCCTGTGTACTGAGCATCTGGTTGGGATCGCTTGCGGGGTTGGTCATCACATTCTCGCTAAATTGGCGTCTTCGAGACAGTATGCATGTGTCACAGCAGACATGAATCGTTCTCACTCAACGCGGGCAAACGCTGAAGGTCGCAGGCGACCTTGCCTAGGCGCCTTTTTGCTCGGATCTCATTCGTCATAGGGGCTCAGCGTCAGATCGCTTGTCACCAGCACGCGCAGGGGCGCTCCTGGGCGCACGCGCAGGGTAGGGCGGATGGTGAGTTCGCGGTCGACGATGCGCCCGCCCGTGCGGGCGGCTTCCTGGGCGGCGGCGTCACCGAGGCTGCGGGTAAAGCCTTGGTCGTCATCGCTCTCCGCTTCGTTGGCGACGATGCTGAGCACGGCTGAGAGCGCGATCGCTCCGCCGAGACGGCCGAGGTGATTGTCGGTTTTGTCGGAGACACCGGCCGCGCCGCTGGGATCGGTCGCGGCCATTCCGCCAAGGTCCAGCGACCAGCCGTTCGGCATGATGATCCGGTCCCAGCCGAGGAAAACGCGCGTGTCGCCGTAGAGCACTTCGCTCTCATACGTGCCGATGAGACGCGCGCCTTGCGGGATCAGGAGATGATCGCCCGTGACGCTGTCATAAACCGGGGCCGTGACCTGCGCGATGACCTTGCCCGGCAGGTCAGAATTGACCGCCGTGACGAGCGCTGCCGGGATCACTGTGCCGGCCTGAAGCTCATAGGGTGAGGCGGGCGGGCGATAGGCGCCGGAAGCTTCGTTCTTGAGTGTAGCTGCGCCTGCCTGTCCCGGGCGCTGATCGAAGAAGAGGGGCGCGGGCGCCTCGGCGCGGTAGGTTACGGGCGCGGGTTCAGGCGTGGTCTCGTAACTCTCCTCCTCCGGCATGTCGGACCAGCCGCTGTCTTCGGGAAGGTAAAGATCTTCTTCCAGGCCAAACCCTTCGGGCGGGCCAGCGTCGCCCCAGAGCATGTCACGCGGCGCGTTCGGGTCCCGGGCGGGCAGGGCCAGTGTCTTTGAATAATCCGCTGGCATCGATGCGAGACCTTCTGGCAGGTTAGCGGTGGCCACGGCGCGCGGGTCCGGTGCAGCAGGTCCGGCATTGGCGGGCCGGTCCGAGAGACCTGTGAGTACGGCAAAGACCACAGCCGCGCCGAACACTCCGGCGCCGGTCATCAGCACGCGGCGCGACAGGCGTTTCGGCGACGGCGCGCGGGCGCGGATGTCGACAGGACTTGCCGCGTGAGGCGAGGGGGCCGCGTTCGTCATGGGCGGGCCGCCTCCTGCCGGTCGATGCGCACGACGATGGGCTTCTTCTGGCCGAGGCGCAGCTCGGCCCGGTCGAAAATGCGGTCGACCACATAGGTCTGGCCTTCGGCGCGGTAGTTGACGAGCTCCAAGCCTTCCCCCGTCCGCACGAACAGGGGCGGCATGTCGGCCGCTGCAACGTTCGAGCTGAACGCAATCCAGGTCTTCCTGCCATCATCCCAGACGCTGACCGGTGTCCACACCGGCGCGCTGCGGCGCGGCGGCGTGATGTCGTAGCCGTAGTTCAGGACCGGGGGCGGCGGCGGCTGTGCGGCCAGAGGCTTCGGATAGGACCAGGCGACCTGCGCGGTGTAGGTGTCGCCGGCCACCGACACGGCCTCGATGAGGTAGGCCCGCCGGTCGGTTGCGAGCACGATATTCGTCTTCAGTTTCGCGGCGAGGGGTTTGACGATGATCAGTGTGCGGCCGGTCTCGCCTGATCCGGTCAGCGTCTGGGACACCATCCAGCGCGTCGTATCGCCGGCGGCGATGTCGAGCACCGTCTCACCGGGCTCCAGAAGGATCGTCGAGATATAGGACGGCGCCGTCTGGAGCTCATAGAGCGCGCCCGGCGCATAAGTGTAGACGAGCGCCGCGTCTTCATAGGCGGCGTTTGCGGCGCGCTGGCGCGCGGCCTTGTTCACCTCGGCGAGCGATTGCGGCGGCGCGCTGACACGCTCCGGTTTCTTCGAGGCGGGCCCCGGCATAGTGGCGGGGTCGGGCTCAGCCTCTTGGGCAAGCTCCGTAAGTGGAGCTGGCAGGGGAAGGGGGGCTACGGTAGACAGAGTGAGCGGCATTTCGGGCGGGCTTGCGGCGGGAGGGGTGGCGCAGGCGGCAAGGCTCAGCGCGGAAAGTGCAAGGAAGGCGGCGCGGGTCATTGGTCACGGCTCCAGCTGAACTCGGTTATGAAGAGGCCGAGCGGGTTCTTCGAGATTTCGTCGGCGCTGCGGGGCGGGGCATGGGTGACGGTGAACAGGCCCGTATAATTCGCACGCTCCGTCCGGCTGAGACTGCTCGTCTCCTCGCTCCAGCTCACCTGCCAGGACTTGTCCGAACGCTGGACGATCGAACGGACGTGTACCGTGCGTCCGGCAAGGCCGGTGTTCGCAAACGGATCATCCTGGCGGGCAATCTCGCTCAGCTTGGCGGCTGCCTGCGGGGTGAGGAACTGATAGGCGGCAAGCCAGTTCTCGCGCAGCACGATCTGGTCGGTCGGCAGCGCGCGCACGTTTCTCACAAACGCGCCGATGAAATACGCTGTCTGCGCGGTGCCGGGAGTCCACGCGCCATCTGCAACGCGCACCGACAGGACCTGGCCTTCCGGCGCCACTTCGACGACATGCACGAACGTGCGCTTCTGAAGCGCGACGAATGTCAGCGACGCAGCGAGCGCTGCCGACAGGCCGAACGCGGCGAACGCCATCAGCCGCCAGCTGCGCGCCGACAGCACGGCCGAGCCCATCCGCGCGTCCCATTCGGCCTGCGCGCGCCGGTAAGGTGTCTCGGCTTGCGGCGGGGCATAGGACCGCGCCGGCGCCCTGAATTGGAAACTCATCGTCTGCCTCCTCGCCCGCGTGGGGGCGCAATTTTGCTATGATCAATCGGTGTTGCTGGCGCGCGCGGCGAGGGCGCTGCCGCGTTGCGTGTGGACGCACGGCCGCCGCCGCTCGTCACGAGCCGTGTGGTGACAGCGGCGCCGGCCGCGGTCGCCGCTGCGCCTTGACCCGCGCGTATGGCGTCGGCACCCGACAGATTCGGCTGGCCGGAGACGACTTCACTCGCCAGCTGCGGCGCGAACCAGGCGAGCATCAGGAGCGTCAGGCCGAACAGCAGGATATTGAGCGCGCCGCCGGCATCCAGCACGAACACCGCCGGCAGCCGGTCCACGAACGAGATCGAGACCGATGCGATGAGGGCGAGCACGAAGAGGCGCATCGCGCTCCCCACCACCCAGCCAAGCGGGCGCTCCGCCACCCAGGCCGTCCCGGAGAACACCCCCCAGGGCAGGGCGACGAACGCTGCCAGGCTTCCGAGCTTGAACGCGATCAGCGCCGAGAAGATCTGCAGCGCCAGGATGAAGAAGCCGAACATGATGACGAAGGCCGCAATCAGGATCGTCACCAACGGCACGAAGTCCGTCAGGATGTTCATGCCGCGCCCGAGCTCTGCCGTTCGCCCGAAGAGCTCGGTGCCAATCCCCGCGATCCGGCCGGGATTGTGCAGGTCGGGCAGGGACAGATCGCTGCCGCCGGCGCGCAGGCCCAGCATCGCGCCCGACTGGTTGATCGCGGTCGCAAGATCGTTCCAGTTATTGATCAGGAAGGCAAAGAAGCCGACGAACAGGACCTTGCGGAAGAACGGCGCCATCGGCGCCTCGGCCGCGAGCGCCCATTGCGCGCCCGCCAGCGTCACCGAAATCACGATCAGCGCGTTCAGCACATAAGCGACATCGCCTTCAATCAATCCGAACCCGGAATCGATCACCAGGATGAACTGGTCGAGGAAGGAGTTGATCGTCGAGGGATCCATGGCGCGCTCTCTCCCCTCAGAAGGCCGAACGGGCGGGATCGGCGGGCGGTGGCAGATCGGCCGGGAACGCGCGGCGCTGGATTTCTTCGGCGCGCTCATCGCGCGCAAGCCGCTCCATGCGCTCGGTCTGCAGCGCGCGGCCTTGCAGAACGAGCAGCGAATGGATTTCGGCAAGCTGGGCTGCGCTCAAGGCTGCGAGCTGGTTGCCGGCCTGGATCGCGCCGGTCTGGCCTTCAGCGGCCTGGCTTGCGCCGAGCGCGGACTGAAGGCGGCCGCCCATATCGTCGATGGACTGCGCGGCGCGCGCCTCGGCCTGCATCGCGCGGGAAAGGCTCGCGCGGCTCGCCGCTCGCCAGCGCTGCGACTGGGCGAGCACGCTCTCAAGGTCATAGGCGTCCCAGGTCTCAGGGTAGAGCGCCTCGATATCCCCGCCGATCCGGTCAATGTCGAAGGCGAGCGCTTCGGCCTCGGCAAACAGGGCTCTCGCATCTTCGATCGACCGGCTAAGCTCCGGGGACAGATCAAGGGGACTCCGCTGCAGCATCTTGGCCTGCTGCTCGATCGCCGCGAT
Source organism: Hyphomonadaceae bacterium (assembly GCA_027482995.1). Classification (GTDB taxonomy): domain Bacteria; phylum Pseudomonadota; class Alphaproteobacteria; order Caulobacterales; family Hyphomonadaceae; genus Hyphomonas. The sequence goes on from JAIXVM010000297.1 coordinate 16,779, forward strand.
CTGATGCCGGATCTGTTCCAGCGCCCGCGCGGCCGACAATACACTCTCGGCATGCACGGCCGGGTCATAGACCACGATCTGCGCGGCGGCGGGTGCGGGCAGCATCGTTGCCGTGAGGGGCAGGGCGCCCGCGATGAGGGCGGCGAGGCAGGTTCGAACTTGGGTCATGCGGCTTCGCCTTCGGCTGATTGTGACGACGGGTTGGGGAAGGGGAGAATATCGGCCGCGTCGAACCGGCCGAGCGCGTCCGCGGCCGGCCCGAGCCCCTTCGCTTCCAGGAACCGGCGGGCAAACCGCGCGGCACCGCCACTTGCGAGCAGGCGGTCGATCAGGCGCTGGTCCTCGGGGCTTGCTGCGCCCGCAAAGGCGAGCGCGGCCGGTCCAAGCTCAAGGTCGATCATTCGGCTGCCCGCCCGGCTGGTGATGTAATAGTCGCGCTTCGGGGTGGCGCCCGCGATGTGCTCGATCTGGCGCTCATTGAGCCCGGCCGCGCGGTAGAAATCCTTTGTCTGCGGTTCGCGCGCCCGGTCATTGGCGAGGAAGATTCGCGTCGCTGCCGCCTCGTTGAGCGTTGCGGCCAGCGGGGAGGCGGCTACATCGGCGAGCTCCTGGCTCGCAAAGATCACCGCAACGTTCTTCTTGCGCAGCGATTTGAGCCAGTCCTGGATGCGCGCAGCAAAGGCCGTGTCTTTGAGATACAGCCACGCCTCATCGAGCACGATCAGTGTCGGGCGCCCGTCAAAGCGCGCCTCCAGCATATGGAAGATCATGGGCAGCACGGCGGCGGCCGCACGTTTGGACGCCAGCAGCGCTTCCATCTCGAACGCTGTCACTGCGCCGTGTCCAAAGTCTGGGCCAAACGCGGTCCGGTCGGCGTCGAGGAGGTTGCCGAGCGGGCCGGCATGCGTCAGTGGCTCGAGCGCCGCCCTGAGCCCCTCGTCCTGGATGAGCGCCGTCAGCAGCGACAGTGTACGCTCGCGTGCCGGGCGCAGGCTCAGGAGATCGAGCGCGCGCCAGAGCTCGCGCCGGCGTTCCGGCGTGAGCTCGCCGCCGCCCGCCTCCACTTCGCCGCTCAGCCAGTCCTGCGCCCAGGTCCGCTCCGCCGGTACATCAATGTTTCCCAGCGGCTGGAACGAGGGCGCGCTAGTCTCTGCGGCGCCCGGGTCATGGAATACGCCGCCGAGGCCCAGCACCATCGCCCGGGACGAGCGGCCCTTGTCGAACACGAAGGCCTGCGCGCCGGGATAACGCAGCCATTGCGCGACCAGCACCGCGAGCAGCACCGACTTTCCGGACCCCGTGGGCCCCAGCACCAGCGTATGGCCAATATCCCCCTGATGCAGGCTGAGCCGGAACGGCGTTGCCCCGTCACTCGCCGCCAGCATCAGCGGCGGCCCGCCGAGATGCGGGCTCGTCTCAGGCCCGGCCCAGATCGCGCTGGCCGGAATGAGATGCGCAAGATTGCGTGTCAGGACGAGCGGGCGGCGCACATCGGCGTAAGCCTGTCCCGGAAGCGTGCCGAGCCAGGCCTCAACCGCGTTTACGCCTTCGGCCTCGGTCACAAAGCCGAGACTGTCCGTCGTCTGACGGATGAGGCGCAAGGCCGCGTCCGCTGCCTCACTCGTCTCTTCGGCAATCACGATGACAATCGTCGCATAGCCGGCGGTGACCCCGTCCTGGCCGAGGCTCACGAGCGCGGCGTCCGCGTCCGCTGCCTGAAGGGCGGCGTCATTGTCGACGAGGCCCGACTCTTCCCGGAACAGCGCCTCACGGATGAGCGACATGATGCCCTTGCGCTTGGCAAACCATTTGCGCCGGATCGCCGTGATCTCGCGGCGCGCTGCTTCCGCCCCGAGCGGCAGGAACCGTGTGACCCAGCGATAGGACACGGGCAGCCGGTTCAGCGCGTCGAGCAGGCCGGGCTCGGTTGATGACACAAAACTGCGCACCGACAGGAGCCGCAGATGCTTGGCTCCGAGCTTTGGCGATAGGCCGCCCGTCAGGCCCGCGTCCGTGAGAAGCCCGTCGAGATGGAACGGCGTCTCCGGCACCCGCAGCCGGCGCAGCGCGCGGTCGGAGACGCAGTCATGCAGGTAGCCGAGGAGGTCCTCGTCGCCGAGCCAGTCTGCCTCGGGCATCAACGGCTCGATCAGCGACAGGAACGCGTCGCTCTCCGCCATGAACCGGGCGAGTACCGCAGAATAATCCGCAGGCGCAGCTTTCTCGCCGCCTTCGAACAGGAGGCCTTCGAGCCAGCGCGCCCGCTCGGGCGGCGGCAGAAAGGTCAGGCTCAGGAAGTAATCGGTCTCGAACCGCGCGCCGGCCGCTTCGAAAAGCATCCGGCGCTCTTCCTCGATCAGCCAGGCAAGGCTCTGCTCGAACGCGCTGTCCGGATAGCCGGGGGAGGGGCGCCTGCGCGCTTCGACATGCAGGCACCAGCCGGGCCCGAGACGGCGCAGCGCGTTGCTCAGCCGGGCGGACTGGCCGATCAGTTCGGATTGTGTGGCCGCGTCAAGGTCCGGCCCGCGAAACCTGAGGCAGCGCTGGAAGCTGCCATCCTTGTTGAGGACGACGCCCGGCGCGATGAGCGCCGCCCAGGTCAGGTAATCGGCGAGCTTTGCCCGGTGCTTTTTGTAGAAGCGAAGGTCGAACACGGGCTTCAGGCCTCCAGGTAGAGGGGTTTGGCGAGGTGGCGCGGCCAGGTCTCGAGGAACCAGGGATCGCGCGCCGCAGCCCAGGCAGCGGCGGCGTGCAGCGCGACGAAGAGCGGAATCCCGATCAGCGGCTGCTGCAGCCCGAGCGCGATGGCTGCGCCGAACGTCCCGTTGAGGATCGCAAACCCGCGCGGCACGCCGCCGATCAGGATCGGCCGCGTCAGCGAGGTGTGCAGCGGCAGGACGAAACCCTCAGGCAGATCGGTCATGGCACTCAGATCACCGCGCCGCCGGCAAAGCCGAAGAAATCGAGGAAGAACGACACCGCCGCGAACATGATCGCGATGCCGAGCCCGACAAAGGCGAGCTTGCGCACGCCCGAGCCGCCTTCGGAGAAGGTGATTGTGATGCCCGCGAGCACGATCGCGATCACACCGGCCGCGCGCGCCACTGGTCCGGTGATCGAGTCGACGACCTGCTCAAGCGGCGCTTCCCAAGGCATGCCGGAGCCGGCCGCATGAGCGGGCGCGGCGATGAGGAGCGCCAGAGCGGCGGCGCTGGCGAGGCGCCGGGCGGCGCGGGAGTTCGTATGGATCGTCCGGGTCATGTCAGGTCTCCTTTGGACACGGGTTGGTTCAGATGGGGCGTGAGGATCTGCGAGATGCGCCGGCCGTTGGCGCCGCGTTCGATGAACACGATGAGATCCACGCCTTGGGCGATGAGCCGGGACGGATCGCCCCCGCCCGCCTCAAGGCAGAGGTCCTCCAGCCGGCCGAGCGCGTCGGCCGCAGAATTGGCATGCAGGGTCAGGAGCCCGCCGGGATGGCCGGTGTTCCAGGCCTTGAGGACATCGAGCGCGGCCGCATCCCGGACTTCGCCGACAATGATGCGGTCCGGCCGAAGCCGCAGCGCGGTCTGGACAAGATCGCGCAGTGTGACCTGCGCGCCCGCGCGCTTCGTCAGCAGCTGGACGACATTCTCGCCCGAGACCTGAAGCTCGGCTGTGTCCTCCAGCACGATGGTGCGCGCGGCGCGAAAGGCAGGCTCGGCCAGCAGCGCGTTGAGCAGCGTTGTCTTGCCGGAGCCCGCGCCGCCCGCCACGATGATATTGCGCCGGTCGGCTATGGCTGCGCGCAGCTCTGCGGCCTGCACCTCTGTCGCGGCGCCGCTCGCCACATAGTCGTCCAGCGTGAAGATACGCTCCGGGCGTTTGCGGATCGCGAGCACCGGCGCCGCAACCAGCGGCGCAAGCACCGCCTGCACCCGCGCGGCGCTCCCCGGCAGGACCGCCGACAGCAGGGGCCGGTCCAGGCCGACGGTCTCGCCCGCTTCATGCGCGAGAAGCCGGATTGCGGCTTCGCGGTCTGCGGCGGCAATCACGACGGAGGTCGCCTCAAGGCCAGATCCTGCCCGGTCGAGCCAGAGCCGCCCGTCCGCATTGATCAGCGCTTCGGTCACCTCCGGCGCGTTCAGCGCGGCGGCAACCTCCGGCCCCAGCGCCGCGGCCAGCACCTCGCGGCGGCGCGCGCCCGGAATAAAGGGAATGGCGCCCGCGCTCATTCTGCGTCCTCATGTGAGAGAGAGGCCAAGGTGCTGCGCTGGGATCTGGCAGTCTTTGCCGCCGTGCGCCGGACATATTCCGAAAAATGCTCCAGCCGGGCTGACGCACTCGCCGCTGCGCTCTCGGCATAATCTTCCGGGAGCGGAGGATTATGCTCTAGCCAGAGGCGCACGAAACAGTAAATGGCTTGGTCGATGCCCGCCTGGTCGGCGAACAGCCGGTCAATCCGGGCTTCGATCCGGTTCAGCTGGCGCTTCTGCGTCTCACCAGCCGCCTCCAGCGCGCCCTCCGACCGCGCCGCAAGATAGACCCGCACGGCCTCGACGATGATGCTCGATTCTGATCTGCCCTGCACACGCGCCATCCGGGCGATCTCGCGGGCGAGGGTGTTTTCGAAATAGGCGCGGATACCGGTGGTCGACATGGGCGTTCAGTCCTCGTCTTTGCGGCGCGGGAAAGGCGCCTTTGTGGGCTCCGCGCCGGTCTCCTCGTCCCGCCCCTCGGAGGCGGGGTGACCGGGGGGAGGGGTGAGACCGGCAAGGATCGTCCGCGACAGGCTCGGCTCGCCGGTCCGCGGCGCGGAGAAAAGATCCGGCTGGACCCCCGGGTTGCGGGCCGGACCTTGGGGCCGGCGCGAAGCGGATGAGGGATGCGGACGCGGCGCGGGAGACGGGGCAAGCGCGCCCGCTGGTTTGACGTCTTGCCAGTCATGCACGGCCGGCAAGGCGGGCCGCGTGAGGCGCGCGGGCAGGAGGCGGCTTGCAAAGACAGGTTCTTCGTCGAACCGCAGTTTCTGTGTGCGAAGGGGCTTCGTGCCCGACATGAAGATCAGCTGCTCGCCGCGCCCGAGCTGGCGCACATCGCCCGGGAGCAGCAAGGGTCGGCGCTCTTCGCGGTAGGAGATGGTGCGGCGCTTTGGGCCGAAGAGCGAGGCCGGCATCTGCTCACTGATCTGTGGGCGGACTTCGTACGTCTCGCCCGCCATCTCGGCGATCCGCCGCGCTGTCTCCATGTCATTGGCAGCAAAGGTCGTGAGGATATGGCAGTTATCGAGGATGACACTGTCACGGCCATAAGCCCGGGTGATGTGGTTCAGCGACTGGCAGACGAGATAGGCCTTGATCCCGTAGCCCGCCATCGCGTCCATCATCGTCTCGAAGAAAGGCAGCTTCCCAAGCTGCGGAAACTCGTCCAGGCAAAGCAGCAGGCGGTGGCTTTTTGGCTCACCGTTGGGTCCTGTCTCCTGATGCTCCATCAGCGCGCGGGCCATCTGGTTGAGGATGAGCCGCATCAGCGGCATCAGGCGCGCCGCGTCCGATGGCGGTGGCTGCAGGTAGAGCGTGACCGGCCTCTCGCCGCACATCAGGTCCGCCACCCGGAAATCCGACGCCGATGTCATCTCCGACACAATCGGATCGGCGAACAGACCGAAGAAACTCTCCGCCGTCGCTTTCAAGCCTGACTGCAGCCGCTCCTCATTGGCGAGGAAGCTGTCCGAGCCGTGTTTGCATTCCGGATGAACCTCGCCTTCGCCGGTAAGCGCGTCGGTGAGATGCAGGGTGCGGCCCATTTCGCCCGCCGTGGCTTTGAGGTCGCTGAGTTTTGACCGAACGACGGCAAGCGTCTTGCGATAGGCGGGCTCGGCATAGAGGACGTGGATGATGACGCCGATCAGAACCTGCCTTGCGGACTTGTCCCAGAAATCCGAATGGCGCCCGTCGCCGGCCGGATCGGCGATGATGTCGACGATGTTCTGGACATCGCGCACTTCGTTCGCGCCCCGGCGCACTTCGAACAGGGGATTGAACCGGGCCGAGCTTGCCTTTGTCGGCGCAAACTGAAGAACCGGCCCCTGCGTTGCCCTGAACCCCGCCGTCCCCGGAAAGCCATGCCGCCCGTCGCCGCTCGCAAGCTCTCCCTTGACGTCGAGCACGAGCGCCGAGCCCGGCCAGGCAAGGAGTGTCGGCACGACATGGCCCCGGCCTTTGCCGGACCGCGAGGCGCCGACCAGCAGCTGATGCTCCGGCCCGTCAAAGCAAAGGATCTCACCGTCCAGCCTGCCCAGCGGCGTGCCGCATTTTGCAAAGAGCCCGGCCTCACTCGCGTCCCTGAACGTGCCCCACGAATCCTTGCCGAAAGGGTGAGGCTTAGTGCGGGTACGGATGAGCAGCGAGAAGGCGACGGCAGCGGAGCCGAAGCCGGCCAGCACGATCAGCCGCGCGACCGCAAAGGGTCTTGGGAAATTATCCGCATGAGAATTGGTCCAGCCGATCACCGCAAAGGGCGAGTAGACAGGCTCTCCGCCGGCGACTAAGAGCGGCGCGCCAAGCGCCGGATGACCCTCGAACACACCCGCGATGAACCCGGTTGCGAGCGCGAGAGCTGCTAGGAGCAGCAAGGACGGGATGGCAAAGGCGAGTGCGAGACGCATGAGGGGCCTTCGGAACGCGCCGCAAACTCTCTTGCGGGTCGTACACGGACCATCCGCCCGCCAGGCCCGGGGCGGCGAGCCGGAACGCCTGCCGGGCGACTTGGGGCAGCCTGCGCTTCAGAGGCGAGTTAACCGTGGTTTTGCCAGATCAGGTCCGTGGATTGCGCCATCTTGCGAAAGCTGGGGCGCAGATTTGCAGATTGCACGTGACCCGCGGCGCGGGCGCGCACGCCGATCCGGGCAGCTGCGTCTTGGTAAAATTCGCGCGGTGGGGATTAGTTCTGGTCTTGAAGGGCCCGGAGGACCTTCGCCATCGAGTCCAGAACCAGCGCCGATGAGGTGCGGTCTACAATTGCGTGGCATTTGTTACGTGCGAGTTGGAGCGCATTCGTTGTCTCGTCCAATCCCATGGTGTCGTCTACGCCTTTGAACAGGGCGTCGACAGGGACGCTGAATGCGCGGGCCAATACGCAAATGACGCCGGCAGATACCCGGTTGCTGCCTGTCTCGTATTTTTGGAGCTGCTGGTGGCTCATGCCGAGCTGGGATGCGAGCTCCTGCAGCGTCAGACCATGTTCAATCCGAAGTATGCGGATGTTTGCACCCACCAAAAGGTCCGCTTCAACGGGCTTTCGGCCGCCAGTCATACTTACACCGCGTCCTGAGTGAAAAGAGGATGCGGGCGCGCCTGCTTGATCACGCGGCCGATAGGATAAAGGTGCGCGTTCTGGATGAGGTCTGCAGATGGATCGAGCTTACCCTGCAGCTGTGTCCAGTCTGCGGGCTTCTGCAGCGCGACGCGCAGCTTCAGGTCAAACACGCCGACAAGCTCGGATGCCTGCGTGATTTCCGGCGCAGCGTTTATCGCGGCTTCCAGCCGGCTTCGATTGGCGCGGCCATATTGGGTAAGCGCAATCTGTACCCAGTAGAACGGCCAGGTGCCGAATATGCCTTCGTCGATATCGGCCATGTAGCGAAGGATTGCGCCGGAATCCTCAAGGCGATTTAGCCGGTGAAGCGTGCCATTGTGCGAAAGGGCGATCCGCTCAGCCAGCGTCTTGATCGGTTCACGGGCGCCTTCCTGTAGCACGCGAAGCAGCTTGAGGTCTGTCTCATCGAGCCGCATTCCGGAGGGCGCATAGACAGATGGCCGGGCAGGGGCGCCAGGGCGGCGCGGCGTTTCGGCAGGCATGAGTGAGCGTTCGTCCTTTCGCGGGAAAAAAGTAATGCGGTCGTTACCGAAGGTTGATTCGCGGGTCCCGGCAATCCTATCAGCGGGCGAGGCGCCGCAGGGGACCACGCGCACTTTCTGATGGTCATACCGGGCTGCGCTTTCTTGTGGGGCAATAATGCGTCATCGGCTTGATGTCACATCTTGTGACTTCAAGTACCGCGTGTCGGTTCTGAGGATTTGTGCCCCGCACGTTGCGCCGCTCATGCCAAGTTAGCCAAGAGTCTCAAAAAGATCACCCCGCTGTAGAGCCAGACGCCGGGGTGTCGGAAACCGCACCCGGGAAGAGTTCCCGGTCTAAAAGGGCAAGATGGGAAGCAGCGGGCGCCGATTGTCATCCCGGCGCGCCCCTCGCACGAATGACCGTTGTTGAGGCGGCGAATGGCACAAATGGAAGGGCGCCCTACGACCGTCTTTGGCCCAATTGCGACATTCGTTCGTGCCCAAAAGCACGTCGGCAAGCTTTCGATGGCGCGAAAAACCATGTGCGGATCATGACTACAATTCCGGGCTCCGGTTGAAGGGCTTGGATCTGACCGCGAGAGCAGCCAAGATGCCGAGGGACGCGTGACCTCATCGCCACGGTTTCTTCTTGGCACTTACCCGCAGGCGTGGAAATAATAGGCTCAACCATTCTCCGAACACGGAAGATACATGGCAATGTTTCCGGGATTTCTAGATCAGCTATCAGAGTCCAACGCCCCCAGCGTGCTCAAAGCACCTTCAACGCGCATAGCATTTTTCTTGGACGCAACAGCACCAAGAATGCGGCTGCGATGTCTGATCTTTGGCTTTCTGTTATCGCTTACTGCCTGCCAATCGGTGGCGGGACCTATCACGGACGAGCGTCCCATACGCCTGTCAGGGGGTGATCAGAACGTTTCGACGTACCTTCTATCGATCGAAGATGACCTGGAGAGCGTCGTGAGATGGGCTCGCCCCATCAATTGCGACTCAAAACGTATCGTCGATGGGTCTCAGTCAGACTGCTTCACAATAGACAGGGTGCATCTTGGAAACGGCATACCTGGTTCCGTGCGCGATCCTCTTGATGTGAAGGCCATACTGGACGACATGAAAGATATCTCGAGTGTGGGCCTAGACGATTACGGATTGATGCCTGGTAATGAAGGTCTGTGGGTTCGACTGAAGCAATCAAACGCTGTGCTCGTTCCGGTCTCAAAGTGGAAGAATGGGACCTCTTATTTCAGGCTGAAGATCGGCGAGGTTCAAGAGATTGAAGTTTCGCCGCTTGTCGTTCCATCATCAGTTTTCGGCGCCAGAAAGGCAACGGAACGAACGTTTCACCTAAGGATTTCAGTGCGACCGGATCTGGCGAACGTGAGGGCCTGCTACGGCACACGCACCCCGGGATCGCTCAAGGCTTACGAAGTCACGCCATATGACCGAGAAATAGACTTGCCCTTTGGGGTGGTTTCTCTGACTTGCGCCTCGGCGAGTCTTTAGGAGAAGAGGCGGCGTCACGGCCGATTGGTCCAGCACATTTACCAAGAATTTGGCCGCTATCCATTTTTCGGCGACATGCAGCCTGGGGCAACTTTCGGCGAACTCCAGCCCGGTGCCGAAGAGACGGTCGAATGACAAGATCGGGTTGAGCCTGCCGTTCTCCGAACCGGACGAGGGGAGCCGACTGGCCCTTTCCGGCCCCTCGCTTGCGCCATTCTAATTCTTCATACTCGGGAAAAATGTTCGGCTTCGGGGATCTGTCGAAAAGCCGTATGCAGAATGAACTTTGAGCCTGTTGTTCCAATTGCATCAATTTGGTCCGTTCCAAGCTGTTTCTCGTGAGATCTAAACGGCAGGCGGAAGGCTGACCCTCTTAGCAACCGCGCGCAGTCCGAGGGCCGCGAGGCTAATCACGATCAGGCCGACCATGATGTTTGAGGAAGTTGGCGCGCCCGACTCCGCAGCCAGACGTTCGGCGACCCAACCCGCGACGCCGATGGCAAGAACGTAACAGACGACAACCGCTGTGGCTGCACCCCGCGTTCCAAGCCGCGCCGAGGTCCAGGTGACGTAGAGACCCAATAGTCCAAGCGCGGCCGCGGCGCCTCCCGTGAGCGCCATCAGCGCGTGGTAAAGGGGTTTCATCGCTTCTCGCATATCCGGCGGGACAGCCGCTGCGTGAAAGGGCAGCATGTCGGAAACGCTGATATAAAGGGCGCCGAAAGCAACCAGAAAGAACCCGAGCAAGGTCAACAATCCGAGAGCAATGAGGTTCAGGAGGCGATTCATGTTGTGTCCTTTCAGGGAGTTTGGCTTATGCAAGCATGCGGGTCGCGCTGGCTGCGGGTCGGGGAGGTGCAGGCACCATGGAAATTCATCAGATTCGCTATTTTCTCGCGCTTTCTGAATCGCTGAACTTCACGCGTGCAGCGGAAAACTGTCATGTCAGCCAGCCCGCGCTGACACGCGCCATCAAGGCGCTGGAAGCCGAACTCGGAGGTGATCTGATCCGGCGGGAAGGCCGCACATCTCATCTGACCGAGCTCGGTAAGCGTATGCTGCCGATGCTGCGCCGCTGCTATGACAGCGCAATGGGCGCAAAAGAACTTGCCCGCGCAGCTGCCCGCAGCGAAGTAATTCCGGTCAAAATGCTGATCTCTCACACGGTCAATCTTGAACATGTGATGGGGCCTATCGCGTCGCTGTTTCGCACCTTTCCGAAAGCGCAGCTGCGTCTCGTCCGCGGCCGCGGGGATGAAATGGTGGCTGCCATGCGAGACGGCACATTTGATGTCGCGATCGCTGGCCCCATCGACAACAACTGGGACCGGATAGACGATTGGCCGCTCTGGACCGAGGGCTTTGTTGCTGCACTGCCGGAAGGTCACGCGAAGGCCTCGCTTGCATCACTGTCTGCGGGTGATTTGGCAGGGCAGCCGATCGTATCGCAATCACACTGCGAAAGTCGTGATGACCTGCTGGCCTGGATGAGCGCACAGGGCCATGCGGTGCACACACATGACGTCATCACCCAACAGGACGTGGTGAACGTCGTGGCAGCAGGACTGGGCGTGGCACTCGTTCCAGAGTCGGCGCCGCTTGCACCGGGAATCCGTCGCATCCGGGTCGACGGTCTCGATGTGACCCGAACGGTTTCAGCGTATGTCGTATCCGGGCGGCCGAGATGTGCACCGGTCATGGCGTTGTTGTCCTTGTTGCGAGCTCGGGATGTCACCGCGAGTGCAGCTTAAGAAGCGGCAGCCTTCTTGACCGCTTCCAGAAGATCCGAGATCGGCATCCGGCGGCGATAATCGGGATCGATGAACCGGTCCGTAACTATGCTGCCGCGACCCAGAACGAATGTCGCCGGAATCGGAACCGACCAAAGATCATTGCCCTGATATCGCGGCAGGTCATCACCATCAGCCTTGAGCCACGCCACCGTTTCCTCATCCATGATCGCCAGCAGGCCAAGCGTGAAGCTGAAAGCGTTGTCTATATCGCACAGTACACGGATCGATGACTGACCACCGGCAAACTGCGCCGCGAAGGCTGGCCGATCCGGCGTGATGAGCACAACCGTCACGTTTGCAGTTTCGAGTTCTGGCAACGCTTCCTGGATCGCGTCTGCCTCGGTTGTGCAGTATGGGCACCAATGCCCTCGCAGGAAACAAACGACACTCGGGCCCCGAAGCAGGTCGCGCGAGGCGACCAGTTCGCCCGTCATGGATGGCAAGACAAAGTCGGGAAAAATGTCTCCGACCTGCGGCGCGCTCGCCCCCGCATTTGCGGCGGCGAGTCTTTCCACGAACGCGTCCGCCAGCCGGGTCAGATCCGGATGATCCTGCCTGACCTTTTCCGAAAGGCTGGCCAGCCTTTCGGTAAGCCGGTCGGCAGAGTCTTTTCCTTGCATCGGCCTGTTCCCTTGCTGACTTCGCCCCTTGATCGCTGGTTTCAAGGTGTGGCGAGGCGCCTCACTTCAACGATCAGAAGCTCGGCAGGTTCTGTGCCTGAGTTCTTCCAGTAATGCACGACCTCGCCGCGATCCATCGTGGCCTGGTGCAAGCCGCGGGGCTGCGGCTCGGTGCCTTCGCGCCATTCCACGACTGCGCCGCGCGTCACATAAGTGATCGAGGGTGCACCGTCATGCGAAACGGTTTCGGTGTTGGCGCCGGGCGCCAGAAGTACTTTGCGGGCGCGAAAGGTGTAGCCTCCACCCGCTTCGAGGTCCGGGAAAGCGTCTGCAAGTTGGATTGACTTTTCGTCCAGCAAATGAACGGAACTAATCGGCGTCTCCGCATTGGCTGTGCCTGTCAGGAAGGTCGCCAGCGCCAAAATCCGGGTCAGAGTTCGAACGGTCGGTTTCATGAGGTCTCTCCTTGGTTAATCGCCGGCATTGCCGTCGGTCTTGTAGATATCGACAACGTACCAGCGGGCTTCTTCATCGCTTTCGTTGGTCCACCATTGGCCGATGTTCACGTCAGCGGTCAGATTACCCGGCTGATGCAGGATCGCGCCCTTCGTGTCGCTGCGATGTTCTTCGACCGGGCCTGTCTGAATGTAGCTGAAGGCAGGCCTGCCAAAGTGGCTATGAATGCGAATGTGCCCGCCAGGTTTCACAACGACGTAGCGGGCGCGCAGGTTATAGCCGTCAAAGCCTTCGAGCTCTTGTCCAAGCGCGATTTCATCGATTGCTTCGGTGCGGTTGCCCTGTCCGATCGCAGGTCCGGTCAGTCCGTCGATGCTGCGCGGGATTACCGCGCAGCCTGTGACGAACGCGGTGAGCGCGATCGCCGGGATAATCTTGTTGATCATGTCCAGTCTCCTCAAGGTCACCGGCGGGCCGGCTTGCCCTGCTCAGAGACCATCATCCGGAGCTTGGTTCCAATACCGTGTGGTTATCGAAACCAAAGCCAGACGGTATTGGCCAGGAAGGAGGGGCGGGGTGCATTTGGCAGGGAGCGGAAAGGTCCGCTTGTGCCTTTGGAGAAGACCCATGAAACTGTTTCGACTGGCGGCAGGCGCTGCCGCACTGTCCGCGCTTGCAGGCTTGCCTGCGTTCGCGGGAGAATGCCCGGCCAATCAGGTGATTTCGCCGCTGGCTTTCACCGGTGCCACCATGCCTGAAGGCGTTACCGATACTGTGATCGGCGAAATCGACCTCGGTACTCAATACAATGTCCCCGGCCGCAATTTCCGGATGCGCCGCTTGACGATCGCCCCAGGCGGCGTTGTTCCGCTGCACGCCCACGATGATCGCCCCGCTCACATCTATGTCGTCTCTGGCGAGATCGTCGAGCATCGCAGTTCGTGCGCAGTACCGATCGTCCACAAGATGGGCGATGTCGCCGTCGAAAGCGGAAAGCTGAGCCATTGGTGGCAGAACGAAGGTCAGGAACCTGTGGTCCTGATCTCGGCTGACATCCTGCCGCCCGCCGGAAACCCCGACGAGACGATGTAGTACCGTCAGTTAGCGGAGGATCGCATGTCAGCTGTTCAGGTCGTCAATTCAGGCAAGGCTCCCCGGCTGCCGCTGGGAACCCTGTTCAACCTGTTCGTGATTGGCCTGACGGCCTTTCTCACGGTTGTTGACCTGTTCGCGACGCAGGCGATCCTTCCTGCCCTTGCTGCCACCTACGGCGTGACGCCCGCTGCCATGGGCACCGCTGTGAATGCGGCCACGTTCGGCATGGCCATCGCCGGATTGCTTTCGGCGATGGTCTCGGGGCGGGTGGACCGGCGCAACGTCATTGTTGCCAGCCTTGTGCTGCTGGCTATTCCGACCGCCGGACTGGCCTTTGCACCGAACCTCTATGTTTTCGCTGGGCTGCGTATAGTTCAAGGCGCGCTGATGGCAACGGCGTTCACGCTCACGCTGGCGCATCTTGGTGAACGTTGCACAGTGTCGGCCTCGCCGGCGGCCTTTGCCGCCTATGTTACGGGCAATGTGGCGTCGAACCTGTTCGGCAGGTTGGTGTCGGCTTCCGTCGCCGATGCGGCAGGCGTCGAAGCCAACTTCTTCGTCTTCGCCGGGTTGAATGTGCTCGGCGGTGTTCTCGTCTGGTTGACCCTTTCCCGGTCGCCGTCACATGTCGACCGCGATGCGCCGTTCCAGCCGCTTGCAGGCTTGCGCCGGCATCTTGACCACCCGGACCTTCGCGCAGCCTTTGCGATCGGCTTCTGCATTCTGTTCGCCTTCCTCGGCGTGTTCACCTTTGTCAATTTTGTTCTGGTCGCATCGCCGCATTCGCTCGCAATGCCGTGGCTGGGCCTCGTCTATTTCGTATTTGCACCCTCGATCCTGAGCACGCCGATTGCGGGATGGCTCGTGGCGCACAAGGGCGCCCGCTTTTCCTTGTGGACCGGCCTCGGTGTCGCACTCGCAGGGCTGCCGATGCTGCTCAGCAGTTCATTGCCCTTTGTCCTCGCGGGTATGGTGCTTGCGGCAGCCGGCACGTTTTTCGCGCAGGCCGTCGCTACAGGATTTGTCAGCCGCACAGCAACCGAGGACCGCGGCGCCGCCAGCGGCATGTATCTCTCCAGTTACTTCACGGGCGGTCTCGTCGGGACCGTAGTCATCGGAGCGGTTTTCGAGCAGTTCGGCTGGCCTGCCGCCGTTCTTGGCGTGGCGGCCGCGCTTTTGGCGGCCGGCCTGATCGCGCTCCGTCTCCCGCCCGGCAGGACGCCGGCGTGACATCGTCAAAACCAACTCAAACAAAGGAAATACTCTATGACCGATAACCTCCCTCGGCGGCTCGCCGGAAAAACCGCAATCGTGACCGGCTCAACCAGTGGCATTGGCCTTGGCATTGCGGAAAGTCTCGCAAAGGCGGGCGCGAATGTGATGCTGAACGGTTTCGGCGACTCGGGCGCGATCAAGGAAATTGAAATTCGTCTCGCTGCCGACCACGGCGTCAAGGTCAGCTACCACGGCGCCGACATGTCAAAGCCAGCCGATATCGC